>DAIDIS010000124.1 GCA_027451785.1 Acidimicrobiales bacterium | reverse complement strand
GTAGCCCGCAGCAGAACTCATGGATACGGCCGCGGGGATACTGGAAGCACCTCCTGCCCCCATCCAATACCCGATGACGCCAAGGGGAAATCCAAGCGACAGAGCCACAAGGGCCGCCACACCCAAGAACGCGATCACCTTCATTTGCCCTAACCGGATCGGGACCTGCTCTCGTTGGGCCATCGGCCCCGGGCGCTGCATGCGGCCCCGCTCTCGGAACATCGCCTCGCCACCGAGGACGAAGAACGAAAGTCCCAACAACACCAACGAAAGCGAAGAGGCAATACCGGGAGAAAACTGGGTCTGCAGCTCACCGAAGATTGCGGTGGTGAAGGTCTGGTAGCGGAGATCCTCGAATCCGCCATAGTAGGCAAGCAACGCCAGGCAAACGAGTAGGCAGCCGCCCAATAGGGTTGCCCTGGATTGACGAACGTTTATCTTCAGCCAAGCTCGCGCCCTCGAAAGGCCAAGCCCTCTGGCCGCCTCCTCCTGTCCCGGATCGGCGCTCCTGAATGCAGCAGCCATCGGCAGGTAGACCAGCGGGTAAAGGTGCAGTGTCATTACCAGAACCGCTCCCCAATAACCAAGTACTGCCGGAAATATCGAAGACCAGGTCCAGGCAAGGACGAAGTCCGGGACGACTATCGGAACCAACAGCAACACCGTCCACACTCGATGCCCGGGAAGATCGGTCCTTTCAGTGAGCCACGCCGTCGCCGTCCCGATTACAGCGCATAATGCCGTCACGACGACCGCCAAACGAATCGTGTTCCAGAGCAACGAAGCAACCCTGCCTCGATCGAGAACCGCCCATACCTCGCTCCATCCACTCTGGGCAGCCTGAGCCAATATAAGCCCCAGGGGACTCAGCAGCCCAAGCGCTATCACAAGGCTCACCGACGTCAAGAACCAAGGGGGTCGGCGTCTCTTGGCAGCCGGGGGACGAGATTGCACCGAGGTCAAGTAAGGCCGGATTCCTGGAGCAACTTGCCCGCCGGTAGGTCATTTCCGAGACTCACCACATTGATGACAGCAGGGTTTACCTCGGACAGAGGAGGAAGCACGGGATTGGGTGGTACTCCTGCCCTGGCCGGATATTCGAAATCGTCTCCGGCTGCAATAATTCTCTGAGCTTGATCAGAGACGAGGAATGAGACGAATCGCTGGGCCTTCGCTTGATTGCGTGAAGAAGCCAGCACGGCCACTCCGGAGATGTTCTCAATCCCGCCAACATCTTGATTGGGAAAGAAGTACAACTTCGAGTGCATGCTCTTTTTCCCGACTTCCAGCTGTAGGCGGTACCAATAGTACTGGTTGATTACCCCGATGGCCGATTGCCCCCGATTCACCGCCGCCACAACCGACTCGTCGTCTTGGTAGATGGCAGAGTTCGCCTTCAGGCCCTTCAACCAGTTGAGAGCCGCGGCCTGACCGTATGTTGCGATGACCGCTCCGACCAATGGAACGAAATCCGAGTCGGTAGGCGAAATCGCCACCTTTCCCTTCCATTGCGGCTGAGCAAGGTCCATGACGCTCTTGGGCAGCCGGGCGGGAGAAACCAGAGCCGGGTCGTAAGCCAGCGCGCTGAACCTAAGGGCGAGACCAACCCAGTTGCCGGTAGGCGAGTTGAAACGGCTTGGAATTCGGCTCGTAACCGAGGCCGGAAGCTTTGCCAGCAGGTGATGCTCCGTAAGCATCATCAACTCAGGTGAGTTCTCGGTCAGGTAAACGTCTGCCGGAGAGGATGAGCCTTCTTGGAGTATCTCGTCGGCAAGCACGATCCCGTCGTCGGAACGAACTTGGACCTTAATGCCCGTCTGCTTTTCAAATGCGCTGACCAATGCCTGAGTGAGCTGAGGATGCTGGCCGCTGTAGAGCGTTATTGCATTGCTAGTGCCACCCGAGCTGCAAGCGCTCAGGGTTGCAGCAGCAAATAAGACGGATGCTAGCGCCACTGCCGCGCGGACATAGGCACCCAGCCGCATTTTGCTCGTCGTTCCCATCGGGCGCACCTCTCCAACTTTTACATTCTCTCCAGGATAAGCACCTGGTCGTGCCCATATGGCCATTAATTATTAGGAGTACCTAACATTGCTTCAAGATTAGGCTAACCTAATAAACGTCATCAAGATTTGCCGACCCGATTTTCCGTCTCCCCGAACGCTTTGAGACGCACGATCCCTTTTGGCCGGGGGACGGCAAGGGAAGAATGAACCTACGCAATCGAAGGGAGTACGTCGATGTCGCACACCAACAGCGAGAGCCCCGCAGGAGAGTCCTCGAACACGCCATTACGCCGAGAGGCATCTAATCGGGACTGGTGGCCGGACCAACTTGATCTGTCCCCCCTCCGGCTAAGTTCGCAGAGCTCGAGTCCGATGGGCACCGACTTCGACTACCGAACCGAATTCAGCACCATTGACGTGGTGGAACTGAAGAAGGACCTTGCCGAGCTGATGACAAATTCCGCCGAGTGGTGGCCCGCCGACTATGGCAACTATGGCCCCTTGTTCATTCGCCTGTCGTGGCATGCAGCCGGCACCTACCGGATCGCCGACGGTCGCGGCGGAGCCGGGACCGGTGCCCAACGATTCGCCCCTCTCAACAGTTGGCCGGACAATGCGAGCTTAGACAAGGCCCGACGCCTACTCTGGCCGGTAAAGCAGAAGTACGGGGCGAAGATCTCGTGGGCCGACCTAATTGTTTTTGCGGGCAATGTCGCAATCGAATCAATGGGACTGAAGACATTTGGCTTCGGCTTCGGGCGCACGGACATTTGGGGACCCGACCAGACCGATTGGGGGCCGGAAGAGGAATGGCTCGGCGACGAGAGGCACAGAGGGGATGGGGAGCTGAAGGGGCCATTCGGCGCTGACCATATGGGCCTCATTTACGTGAACCCC
Source organism: Acidimicrobiales bacterium (assembly GCA_027451785.1). Classification (GTDB taxonomy): domain Bacteria; phylum Actinomycetota; class Acidimicrobiia; order Acidimicrobiales; family JAKAVM01; genus DAIDIS01. The sequence continues at coordinate 12,638 of DAIDIS010000124.1, read as the reverse complement.
GAAGGGCCGGGAGGCGTCCCCGACCCGTTGATGGCCGCAAAGTTCATTCGCCAGACCTTCGCACGGATGGCTATGAACGATGAAGAGACGGTGGCCCTGATCGCCGGTGGCCAAACTTTCGGCAAGACACATGGAGCAGTGGCGGCTGAGTACATAGGCCCGGAGCCCGAAGCGGCACCTCTGGAGCAGCAAGGCCTTGGCTGGAAAAATTCCTACGGGTCGGGAAACGGCGGCAACACATGGACCAGCGGGCTGGAAGGCGCTTGGACCAATGAGCCGACGAGATGGGACAACGGCTTCTTTGACAACCTTTTCAAGTACGACTGGGATCTGACTACCAGTCCTTCCGGTGCCAAACAATGGGCGCCGGTAAACCCGGAGGCTCAAGGCACCGTCCCTGATGCCCACGATCCCGCCATGCGTCATGCACCAATGATGTTGACGACAGACTTGGCATTGAGGTTCGATCCGATTTACGAGCCGATATCCCGGCGCTTTCACCAGAATCCCGGACTCCTTGCGGACGCTTTCGCCAAGGCGTGGTACAAACTCCTGCATCGCGACATGGGGCCGCTATCTCGTTACCTCGGGCCGTGGGTGCCCGAGCCTCAGATTTGGCAGGACCCGGTACCCGAAGTTGACCACCCGCTGATCGGCGAGTCCGAGGTCAGCCTATTGAAGGAACGGATCCTTGCCTCCGGGCTGACCCCTAATCAGCTTGTCTCGACTGCTTGGGCTTCTGCCGCCACATTCCGTGGAACAGACAAGCGAGGCGGCGCAAATGGAGCCAGGATTCGCCTGGCGCCCCAGAAGGACTGGGAGGTAAACCAACCGGCGGAACTCACTACGATTCTGGATTCGCTTGAAGCGATACAGAGCGACTTCAACGAAACAGCCCCCAACGGCACAAGGGTATCCCTAGCGGACCTCATAGTCCTGGGCGGATGCGCCGGAATCGAACGCGCCGCCAAGAACGTAGGGCACGAAGTCTCTGTGCCTTTCACCCCGGGGCGGACTGACGCCACGCGGGAACAGACCGATGTCGAGTCCTTTGCCGTACTGGAGCCGACCTTCGACGGGTTCCGTAACTACTTGAGTGCGGGCGAAAAGAGGCCCCCGGAAAAGCTGCTCGTCGAACGCGCTCGCCTATTGAACCTAAGCATCCCCGAAATGACCGTACTGATAGGCGGCATGCGGGCATTGAATGCGAACTTCGCACAGACAAGTCATGGCGTGCTCACGAACAGGGCAGGTTCGTTAACTAACGACTTCTTCACGAACCTTCTCGACATGAAGACAGAGTGGGTAGCGTCCGAGTCGTTGGAGCACGTATACGAAGGCAGGGGTCGCAGCGACGGCCAACTCCTATGGACAGCCACTGCGGTGGATCTCGTGTTCGGCTCCAACTCTGAGCTTCGAGCAGTTGCCGAGGTCTATGCCTTCGCCGACGCACAGGACAAGTTCATCCGGGACTTCATTTCCGCTTGGGACAAAGTGATGAACCTCGATCGCTTTGAGCTTCGTTCCGGGTTGTAGCCTTAGGCGGAAGTGCCTATAGAGATTGTGGCCGGCTCGCCGCCAATCGGAAATTCACAGTGGGCGGAACCGAAAGACGCGGTATTGGCGACCTCAGGTGACCTTAGGCAGCCTTAGGTGATCCCGCTTGAAGTACATTCAAGTAGAAGTCAAGATGCCTCTTCACCATCAAGGTTGCAGAGAAGTTTTCCTCCACGTGTCGGCGACAATCCTTCCGGTTCAACTCGGCCGAATTGAGGATTGCTTTCGCCAACTGATCCGGCCCTTCTGCCAGGAATCCACTCTTGCCGACAGCGACTATCTCTGGCGCCGACCCAAGAGGGCTTGCCACTACCGGCGTACCGCAAGCTGCGGCCTCAATCATCACCATGCCGAATGGCTCAGGCCAATTGATCGGGTTTACGAGGCACACCGCCTTGCCCAATAGTTCCTTCTTCTCTGCGGGCCCGACCTCGCCGATGTACTCGATCCCATCACCCAGCAACGGCCTCACCTTGGCCTCAAAATATTCTCGTTCCATCGGCTCCCTCATCTTCGCCGCAATCAACAGGGGAACGCCCGCTTTCCTGGCTGCCTCGACCGCGATGTGTACTCCCTTGTCCTCGTTCATCCTGCCCAGGAAGAAGGCATAACCACCGTCACCCAAGCCGAATGGAAATGCTTCGGTATCTATGCCGTGATGGATTACGGCCGAAATCTTTATCTCACGCGCTGTAGAGGCCTGGTGGCGAGAGATTGCGATCACCGGCACTTTCCGTCCGATCACCCTATATAGATCGTAAAGGTCGCTTTCGAAGGGACCATGGTTGGTCGTCACAACCGGGACTGATCGATCAAACTGCGAATAGATAGGTCCCGCGATCGTGTGGTCGTGGACAATGTCGCAGGATTCGAGCTCTTCGTAGCCTGCGATGACGTGGTTTATCTCCGCCATCATGGTTGCCCGCCCGACTCCGACAGCGCTCTCGTAATGCCAGGCTCGCGGCACTGGGCAATCGCTGTCCCCCGTCGTGAACAGTACGACCTCGTGTCCTGCGGATTGGATCCCCCTTGCCAACGTGTCCAGAACGGTCTCGGTACCCCCGTAAGCCACAGGTGGAACAGGTAACCAAGGCGGGGCCAATATTCCGATCTTCACTTCTCACAACCCACTCTCTTCATTCGTCGCGTAGCGATAGGCACGCGACCCAAAACGACCGGCTTGCCCATATCCTTACCAAGAAAGGGAAAAACGAAACCTCCCGCGTCAGAGAGGGGGGCCAACCGAGGCTTGAGCCCTATCTGCTTCACGAGGCTTGCTATAGCGATTACCGTGGATGTGCGACCCAGTACGAGGAGGATTCGTGCAAGTCCAGGTAGGCCCTTCAGCCGTCACCATTCATTCCAGTGACCACATAGTTGTCTGCGAGCCCGACTCGAAAATGTCCAGCCCCAAGGAACAGGGCTATTTCAGCAGGGATACCCGATTCATCTCAGGGTACCGCTTGAAGCTGGGAAGGACGACTCCTATATTGCTGAACAGCTCGGAGGTCGAGCATTTCTCGTCGAGGTTCGAGTTTACGAACCCGGAGATACACGCACCCGACGGCATGATTCCCGCATCTTCGATTCATCTCCGCCTGGATAGGACGGTGGGCCAAGGCGTCCATGAGGACTACGACGTCGTCAACCACAGTGGGATGCCGGTCGAGGTAGAGGTCGAGGTGAGCTTTGAGTCGGACTTTGCGGACCTTTTTGATGTGAAGCACGGTCGACTAACGAGACGGGGGTCGATACAGACCGCCTGGGACGAAGAATGTGCCTCGTTGACCACTAGGTACAGGAACGGAGAGTTTCATCGCTCTATTGAGATCAGGGCCGAGAAATCCGGCTCGCCCACCGAGTTTGCCAACGGGGCTTTCACTTGGAGGCTGCGGTTGGCGCCAGGTGCCACATGGCACTCGTGCCTTCTATGGACCGTCCGCCTCGGAGAGGAACTGGAGGACGAAGTACCCGACCTTGCCTGCCACTCCCTCTTTGGAAAGGGCTCTGATCACGATGCCTCGCTTTCCGAGTGGAAGCAATCCACGACCAGAATTGTCACCAGCGACCCTGTAGTCAACACCATCATCGACCAGGCCTCCGATGACCTTCTCAGCCTTCGGATGACGGTAAGGAATCTCGACACCTTCGAGACAACCGAGGACCCAAATGGAAATCCGCAGTTTCCCTGGGTTCCCGCTGCTGGAGTCCCCTGGTTCGTTTCTTTGTTCGGGCGGGACTCTCTCATCACCGGGATTCAGACACTATCGCTTACTCCGAAGTTCACCAACGGCACGTTGAAGGCGCTGTCGAAACTCCAAGCTGATACCTATGAAGACGAACGTGACATGCAGCCGGGCAAGATCGAACACGAGATCCGCCACGGCGAACTCGCTCGCTTGAAACTCATACCTCATACGCCGTATTACGGAACGCACGATGCAACGACGCTTTTTGTGCTGGCGGCGGCAAGGACATGGGACTGGTGCGCTGACAGAAAAACCATTGATATCTTGAGGCCTCACGTCGAAAGGGCCCTATCCTGGATCGACAACGACGGGGACTCGGATGGCGACGGGTTGCAGGAGTACAAGACTCGAGCGGGCAAAGCCGGTTACTACAACCAAGGCTGGAAGGACGCCGGAGACGCCATCGTCGGAGATGACGGGGCCGATTCCGAACTGCCGATAGCGCTCTGCGAGCTCCAAGCTTATGTTATCGAAGCAAAAAGGTCCTGGGCCCGTGTCCTCCGTCAAGCCTACGGCGACGATGACGCTGCAAGAAGACTGGAATCCGAGGCAGGCAAGCTCGCCGAGATGGTCGAGTCGCTTTTCTGGTGGGAGGAGGAGGGCACCTACTTCCTAGGACTTGACGGCAGGAAGGAACCGATACGAACGGTCGCCTCGAACGCTGCTCACATGCTTTGGTGCAACGTGCCGGAGCCGACGAGAGCCAAGCGGGTGGTAAACCGGCTGATCCAAGAGGACATGCACTCCGGCTGGGGAATCCGGACACTTTCGTCACGGCACCGCAGATACAACCCATTCTCATATCAACTCGGGTCTGTGTGGCCCCACGACAACATCATCGCCGCGGCAGGTTTCCGCAACTATGGCCTAAACCAAGAGGCCCAATTCGTAATCAAAGGGATTCTCGATGCAGCGTCCATGTTCAGGTCTTCGCGCCTGCCAGAGCTCTTTTCGGGTCTACACCGAGACAGGGGGAGCTTCCCGGTCCAATACCTGGGCGCCAACGTTCCCCAAGCATGGGCAGCAGGATCGATCATTCACGCCGTCGCAACCCTGGTTGGAATCGAGGCCAGGGCCAAGGACGGGCGCCTGATATTCAGGCCCGCTCTGCCGGAATGGCTCGACTCGGTCGAGATGCATCGAATACACGTTGGCAGCTCGGAAATCTCGGTGAGAATCGAACGGGATGTCCATGGCACCCACAGCCTCCGGGAGCTTGGCTCCTCAGGCGACCTGGAGGCGGTAATCGAGAGCTAGCGGCGCTCAGGCTTTGGCACCGACCGGACCCAACTGGTCAGCGCCCGAGCCCATAGGTCGGCCACCACGGCCCGAATGGGCGGCCACCCCTAACTCATAGGTCAGCCACCTCCAGCCAGGGGCTGCCGCCTTCGTGCCCTCGAAGGAAGTGCGCTGTCCGTGCTAGGGTTGTCAGACCTGGTTACGGCGCCATCAAGCGTTCGTGGCCGGAATTGGGTTAGGGGAAATGCTCCTCTATCCCACCTGGACCTGTGGTGCAGCTCGGAGTGCACGCCGGCCTGTCAAGCCGGAGGTCGCGGGTTCAAATCCCGTCAGGTCCGCCATGCGCTGCTGGTCAGCGCATGATTGGTCGGGTAGCTCAGTTGGCAGAGCGCGCGCCTGAAAAGCGCGAGGTCACCGGATCGACGCCGGTCCCGACCACCAATATCTGAATTAAATAATCCGAGTCGGCGGCTCTCGGTTCTTCTCAATTGACGTTCAAATGGACCCCTAGATCCCCAAAAGCCTCCTGGCCGCCTCCACGATCTTGGCTACGTCGACCGTCACCGCCGCCTCAGAAGTAGAGGCGAACGGCATAGCCGGAATATTCGCCAAGCCAAGCCTGACCACCGGAGCGTCGAGGTCCCAGAAAGCTTCTTCGGCAACTAGGGCAGCAACCTCTGCCCCCAATCCCATTGTCTTCACGTCCTCGTGTACCACCAGGACCCGCCCGCACTTACACGCCGAGTTGACGATCGCGTCTACGTCCAACGGGTTGAGGGTACGAAGATCGACCACCTCCACATTCGCCTCTCCGCTCAACGACTCCGCTGCCTCCAACGACAGGTGTCGGTGAAGCCCATAGGTCAAGATGGTTAGGTCGGTCCCTTCACGCACCACTTCCGCCTTCCCGATGGGAACCCGGTAGGGAGTAGACGGGACTGGGCCTTTGATGAGTCTGTAGGTCTTTTTGTGTTCTAGAAAGAGCACCGGGTCCGGGTCCTCAATTGCTTCCCTCAACATACCCACTACGTCATAGGGCGTCGAAGGAGCAACGACCTTCAAGCCAGGAATGTGTGAGTAGAAAGCCTCAATAGCCTGCGAATGATAGAGAGCACCGTGAACCCCCCCGCCCCAGGGCGCTCTAATTACCATAGGCACGCTGAAGTCGCCGTTGCTCCTGTAGTGGATCCTCGCAGCCTCACTCACTATCTGGTCGAACGCGGAATGGATGAAGTCTGCGAACTGAATCTCGGCAATCGGCCTAAGGCCGTGCAAGGCCAAGCCGATGGCGGACCCGACGATTGTGGATTCGGCCAAAGGAGAGTCCACCACCCTTACGTCGCCGAACTCCGCGAGGAGTCCTTGGGTTGCACCGAATACGCCGCCTTTTTGCCCGACGTCCTCTCCGAGGATCATGACCCGATCATCAGCTTCCATGACGTCGCGCAAAGCAAACCTCACGGCCTCGATCACGTTCATCCGGGGCGCGTCGCTTTCCACGCCTTCCCCCATAACCTCGGCATTGTCACCCTGCCTCGACGACGCAGTCTCGGCAACAACGCCCTGTCGAACCGAGTTCCCTACTGCGTCGCGCCCTACCGGCTTCGCCCAAACGTGCATTGTCACGTTCTCTCCGGGAGCCTGCTCCATGGCCTCTGCCCTCGCCGCCGCCTCGTCGACCATTGTCTGAGTCTCGTCGAGTATGGCTGCCTCAACGGCTTCAGGCAGGAGCCTTTGTTCGATCAGGTAACGCTTCAAGTTGACCAGCGGGTCTCGGCGCTTCCAGTTCTCGACTTCGTCTCGGCTCCTATAGACGCGGTCGTCGTCGTCGGAGGTATGCGCGAGGTAGCGATAGGTCTTCACTTCGATGAGGGAAGGTCCATCTCCCTGCCTCGCCCTGGTCACGGCAGCGTGCATGGACTCGTACACGTCGAGCACATTGTTCCCATCGACGATGTACCCGCTCATGCCGTAGGAGTGTGCCCGCTCAGCAATGTCTACGACAGCAGACTCCTTCGACGTCGGCACGGAAATCGCGTAACCGTTGTTCTCGCAGACGAACACGACGGGCAACTGGTGGATTCCCGCAAAGTTGAGAGCCTCGTGAAAGTCTCCTTTTGCGGTGGCTCCGTCCCCGAAGTAACAGGCCACTACTGCGTTGGTTGCTTTGCGGTCGGGCGTGTCGCCAATACCATGTTTCAGCGCGTAGGCAATACCAACTGCGTGCGGTAGGTGAGTGGAAATCGGCGATGAGCCGGTGATGATCTTCAGGCGCGAGCAACCCCAGTGGTTGGGCATTTGGCGACCGCCCGAACACGGGTCGTCAGCCCTGGCAAATGCGCCCAGCATCACCTCGTATGGAGTCATTCCCAAGGTGAGGACCACCCCAAGATCCCGGTAATAGGGCAAGACCGTGTCAAAACCGGCCTTCAACGCCCAAGCGGTCCCGATCTGCGCACCCTCGTGCCCTTGGGAACTGATCGCGAAGGGCGCCTTGCCCATACGATTCAGTGCCCAAATCTTCTGGTCCAAAACCCTGGTGAGCAGCATCTCTTTGTACATTGCCACCAAGTCATCCGGGGAGATACCCAACCTCGTGTGGAGATCGTGAGTATGCAGCGTCCCGGTATCTACCATCGCCTTTTACGGTACGCCTCCCAATGCAAAAAGAGAATCACCGTTTGCCACACAATTTGAGGCCCATGTACCCGATTCCTCAAACCCAACCGCCGGCAAGACAAATGTGGCCCGGGCGGGTGCCCTTGAAGGCGGCCCACTCCGACCGCACGATAGCGACCCATTCCGACCGCACGATAGCGGCCCGGGCGGAGCCAACTAGGCTTGGAGCTTGGTCTCCAGCTTGACCGGTACCGGGTAGTTACCCGTGAGGCAGGCGTCACAAAGCTCGCGATCACGGCCTCCCACAGCAGAACGGAGATTCTCAAGAGACAGGTAGGCGAGCGAGTCGACGCCCAGCTTCTCTTCGATCTCCTCCACCGAGTAGTTGGCCGCAATCAGCTCGTCCCGGGTAGGCGTGTCGATGCCGTAGAAACAAGGCCACTCGAAGGGAGGAGAGGAAATCCTAAGGTGAATCTCCTTTGCGCCGGCCTCACGGAGCACCTGGACAAGGGCACCGAGAGTCGTACCCCTCACGATCGAGTCGTCAACTACAACCAATCGCTGTCCTTCAATCGACTCTCTGAGGGGGTTGAGCTTCCGCTTCACCGCTTTCACCCGGGCCTCGGGCGACGGGTCCATGAACGTCCTGCCTATATAGCGATTCTTCACAAGCCCGTGACCGAAGGGAATGCGGCTCTCTTTGGCGAATCCCTCGGCAGCAGGAACTCCGGAGTCCGGCACCCCCATCACCAAATCGGCCTCGGCTGGAGCCTGCTTTGCGAGCAACTCCCCCATTCGCCTTCTGGCTCCGTGCACTTCGGTGCCGTGCAGGATTGAGTCCGGCCTGGCGAAATAGACGAACTCGAAGATGCAGAGCTTGGCATCTCGCCTCGACTCCGGGAACGGGTAATGGATCTTCACCCCGGTTCGATCGATTACGACCATTTCTCCCGGCTCAATCTCACGCTCGAAGGTGGCCCCGACGATATCCAAAGCCGGTGTCTCGGAAGCCAGTACCCATCCGTTTTCGAGCCTGCCCAAACAAAGGGGCCTGAACCCGTTCGGGTCTCGGACCCCGATAACTCGGTCGACCTCCATCAATACCAGGGAGAACGCCCCTTCGAGCTTGGGGAGCACATCCTTCAGCACTTCTACCAGGTCGCCATCCGACTGGCCGTCGCCGAGCTCGGTCGACTTGATCGCCAGCAACTCGGCAATGACATCACTGTCGCTGCTCAATATCCCTGGAAGAATCCCCGCTGAGCTGACCAACGCCTCGGTGTTGGTCAGGTTCCCGTTATGTCCAAGGGCGAACCCGGCTACGCCGTTTGCCCGATAGACGGGTTGTGCGTTGTGCCAAGTTGAAGAACCGGTAGTCGAGTACCTCGTATGGCCGATGGCCAGGTCCCCGGTCAGGCTTGTCAGTGTGCCTTCGTCAAAGACACTGGCAACCAAGCCCATGTCCTTGACCACAGTGATCATCTCGCCATCGCTTACTGCGATGCCCGCAGACTCCTGACCCCTGTGTTGTAGGGCAAATATCCCGTCGAAGGTGAGCCTGGATACGTGCTCGCCGGGCGCATAGATTCCGAACACACCGCAGGCTTCTTTCACGACAACTCATTTTCCCACATTGCAGGCAGGGTCAACAATGAGAAGAACCTACGGGCGGGGTTAGGATCAGCTCGACGGAGGCTCCAAGGCTTCGGGCAGTGCTCTGTGCCAGGCATCGGAGACCGCCTGCAAGCTCAGACTGGCCAAATCCTCAATGTCGACTCGATCACCACCAGCGGACCCCGCTCGATAGTAAGGCACGCCTGCCGCATCACATGCGGAGGCAAGCTCTGTCGCCTTGGCGGGGCTCACTGCACAGACAACCCTGGACGGGGCCTCGGAAAACAGCTCCTTCCACCCACCCTCAAGCTTGACCGAGGCTCCGATTCCGGAAGCGATGGCCATTTCCGCCAGTGCAACCCCAAGTCCTCCATCCGATACGTCGTGAATGGCGCTCAACAATCCCGAATTGGCCAGACCGGCCACCAGCTCCGCCAATCGGCCGTGCGCCGCAAGATCGAGTTCGGGGAGGGTTCCGCCACGGTGTTCCCTGATTCCCACTGCCCACCTGGAGCCACCAAGCTCGCATCTCACGCCGCCGAGCACGAAAATCTCGTCGCCTTCTTGCCATGAAATCGACGGGGGCTTCACTGAAAGATCTTCGATCACCCCGGCGACCGCAACGACCGGAGTGGGATGGATGCTCACGCCGTTGCTCTCGTTGTAGAGCGAAACGTTGCCTCCGATTACGGGGAGCGCGAATCCCTCACAAGCCCAAGCCATCCCGTCGATCGATTCAGAGAGCTGCCACATGACTTCAGGGTTCGTCGGGTTCCCGAAGTTGAGGCAGTTGACAAGGGCTTTGGGAGTTGCACCGCTACATGCCACATTCAACACCGATTCGGCTACCACCAACGCGGTACCCAAACGGGGGTCGATCGAGCACCACCTGGGATTGCCGTCCACACTCAGCGACAGACCCTTGGTCGAGCTTGGCAGCCCGGGAGCCTTGAGCTTGAGAACGGTAGCGTCGCCCCCGGGAGCAACAACTGTATTCAAAAAGAGCTGATGATCGTATTGGCTATAGGCCCAAGCCGCGTCTCCAACTGAGGGGTCCGAGACCAGCTTCATGAGTTCGGCCTCGATATCAGCCAGGCCCGAAGGGGCACTCAGCTCGTCTGCACTTTCCGCACGGCGTTGAGCCAGGTCGGAAGGTGGCGACATTGGCCGGTCGTAAAGGGGAGCATCGTCGGCCAGAGACTTTGCGGGCACCTCAGCCAAGACCGGCCCGTCCCATCCATCAAGAATTCTGAGGACTCCCGCCCTCGGCTCTCCGCTTATAGGGTCGCTGCCTGGGTCGACAACTTTGCCGACTACGGCGGAGTTGATCTCCCATTTGTTGCATACCTCTTGAAGCCTCGCGAGGTTGTCCGGCGTGACGATGGCCAACATTCGCTCTTGGCTCTCGCTGGTCATGACCTCGAAGGGCTCCATCGCCTTTTCCCTACGGGGAACGGAACGCACGTCGACATCCATTCCGACTCCGCCCCTGGCGGCCGTCTCACTGGTAGCGCAGGTAAGGCCGGCTCCACCGAGATCCTGAATGCCGACGACCAGTCCAGCATCAAGAAGCTCAAGGCAGGCCTCGATCAGTCTCTTCTCTTCAAATGGGTCCCCGACTTGGACGCTCGGACGCTTGGACGCCGACTCTCCGGCCTCGTCCTCGTCCAACGGCGCTGAGGCAAGGACGCTGACCCCTCCAATGCCGTCACGCCCCGTGGAGGACCCCAATAAAACAGCCAGGTTGCCGGGACCACTTGCCTGGCCCAACACCAACCGGCTTTTCGGCAAGACCCCCAAGCAAAAAACATTCACCAAAGGATTCGCGCTATAACACTCGTCGAAGGTTATTTCACCGGTAACGGTGGGCACACCCACCGAGTTACCGTAACCGGACACACCGGAAACTACACCCTCTGCAATCCATCTTGACTTTGCATCACAAAGCTCCCCAAACCACAGTGAATCACCCAGCGCTATAGGCCTCGCCCCCATTGTGAAAATATCCCTCAATATTCCACCAATGCCGGTTGCGGCACCCTGGTAGGGCTCAATCGCTGAAGGATGATTGTGACTTTCGATCCTCATTGCGACGGCGATTGAATCACCGACATCGATAACCCCGGCATTTTCTCCGGGACCGACCAAAACATGCGGTGCAGTAGTCGGCAAGCGCTTCAGATGGATCCTTGAGGACTTATATGAGCAATGCTCGCTCCACATAACGGAGTACATGGACAGTTCAAGAGGATTCGGCTTCCTGCCAAGGATTTTCTCGATCTCGTCCGCTTCGTCGTCGGTGAGGCCTAATTGAATATGGAGTGGCTCTTGTGACACATGCCAAGGTTAACTCATTGTCGAGGGGTCTCCGGGCGAGACGGCGCTGCTTTGGTTTTCTAATGTCAATTCGGGGAAGTCCTGAGGGCGTTGGCATCAACAAATGATGCTGCTCTTCCGCCAGACGGTCTCGTCACGATTCAGCTGATCGCTACAGAATTGTAAAAATGATCCTCTGTCATTGGAACAACAACTATTGATTTGTTTAGCCTCATCGGAATTGATATAGAATTTGAATATGCCCGCAACGAAAGTTCAATCAAAACCACGTGGCTCCAAGTCTCCAATGTCCAAACAGCATAAAGATGCGCTTGCTTTGGGTCGCGAACAAGGGCGCTCAGTACGCCGTTATCTGGAAGCGCTGGATGCGAATAGGCCCAAGCGAGGCCGTAAGCGCACGCCTGACGCCATCAAGAAGCAACTAGCCGCTGTCGAGAGCAAATTGGCGAATGCCACGGCACTCAACAAGCTTCATCTCGCCCAGGAGAGGCGCAACCTCCAGAAGGAATTGGATGAGAAAGACCATCAGGTCAATCTTTCCGGTCTGGAGAAGGAGTTCATCTCTTCAGCCAAGGCTTACAGCGAGCGCAAGGGCATAAGCTACGCTGCTTGGCGTGAGGCCGGAGTCACCGCAGAGGTGTTGAAGAAGGCCGGAATCCAACGGTCACAGAAAGCTTGATCTCGGCCAAGCCGACGAATTCATAACTCTCAGACAAAGAAAAAGGGTTGGCATGGCCAACCCTTTTTCTTTTAATTGCTTCTGCTATACCAATGAGTGCCGCAGCCCGGACCCAACAAAACAACGGAAGAGACCAAGGCCATCCGCGGACCCGATGAGATCGGATATAGCTCGCTCCGGGTGAGGCATAAGCCCGACAACATTCCTGCCCTCGCTGCATATCCCTGCTATCGAATCGATCGATCCATTGGGATTATTCACGTACTTGAGGACAATTCGGTCCTCTTCACGAAGAGTGGTCAGAGTCGCGCTGTCACAGGTGTAATTTCCCTCAAAATGATTGA
>DAIDIS010000123.1 GCA_027451785.1 Acidimicrobiales bacterium | reverse complement strand
AGGGATGTGCCCGTAGCGCAGCCCCTGGAGGGAAGGCGCAGTTCAGGTTCGATTCCCTCGATTAGAAGTGAGCTTGCTGAAGTTCTAAAGATTCCAAATGCCCGGGTGATCCTGCCCGCTCTCTTGGTTTTCTGGGCCGGTGTGTCTGCCACGTCATACTTAGCGATCGTCTTCTTCCAACAGGCTCAACACGCCGGTGCTGCGGCACAGACCGCCGCCGGAATTACTTCTGCGGGAACCTTCTTTCTCGTCGGTATCCCCGTCGGGTACTTGTTAGCAAGGGTACTGACGCGCAAACAGGTTGCCGTCATTTCTCCTCTCGTTGGAACGGGCCTTACGATAGCTGAGTACTTTTCTACGCACCTTTGGCAGTCCGTGCTCTTGGGAATCGCCGGTTCAGGCCTTATCTTCGCCTTCCTGATCTCAATGGCTCCAATGATGGTTGCGCTGATCCCGCGATCGGGAGGTGCGGCTGAGATATTGGGTAAGACGTTTGCGCCATTTAGCTTTTTCGGACTCGCTCTCGCTTACGTCGCCGCTTGGGCCGTTGACGCATCGGGCACCTACCGAGTCATTTGGGTCTTCCCTGCAGTAGCGGGACTCGCCGAAGGACTTATTCTCCTGGGACTAAAGGTGCCGCCCGGACATGAACGGCCGGACCTTGCAAGGCTGAAAAGCGGAGTGAAGGAAGCCATCGGGAATAGGTCGATCTGGTTGAAGAACCCATTAATGCGGGGTCAAGTAAGTGCGTCGGACACTAATGCTCTCGACATAGTCGACTCACTGAGGAGTTTCCTCGGAGACCCATATCAAGTACCGGGCAACCAGAAAACCTAGACCCACTTTCAGCATCGAGCGATTGTGGCCGAGCTACCGTAAGTCCTCCCGCTCCCAAAACAGATCAGCCCTGGCCTACCTCAGCCAGTAAGCCGACAAGCTCCGCTACGGCCCCTTCGTGTCCCTCCTCCTTTCGAAAAACCGCAAAAAGAGGCTTGGGGTCAACCAAAGGCTCGACAGGGAAGGGCTCGACAGCCGCTCCTCTTTCGATGGCCGACTGGCAGATCAACTTCGGTAGCATCGATGCCCCGATGCCGGCCTCTACCGCCGAAAGGACGACACGAAGGTCAGGAGCAATCATCCTCAGGTCAGCGTCGAATGGCCGGCCGAGTGACCGCTTCCAAAAGGATCTCGTCTTAGGGAAATCACTGGAATAGCTGACCCAGGGATGACCTCTTAGGTGCTCACCCAGCTGATGGAGGCTAGTGAACTTTTGCCGCTCACCTTTGGGAAGCACGATCGCATAGCGATATTCGGTGATCTGCCTGTGGCTCAGGCTCCTTCGGAGAGGAGGCGCCGTTGTGACTGCTAAGTCGATGTCTCCTGCAGCCAACTGACCGTGGAGCTCTTCGTCTGTTCCGAAGACAGCATTCACCTGCGTATGAATTGCTCCCAACTTCGGCACCACCAACCCAGCGAACATCTCATGGCTCGAACCCACCCTCAATGGCGGCTCCGGTAACTCCAACCTTCCGGCATCCAAACCCTCAAACACCTGAGCTAAGCGTTCCAATGGATCTGCAACCTGGGAGTAGAGCCTCTTTCCCTCTGCGGTCGGCGTGACCCCGATGCGCGTACGGGTGAACAGCCTTGATCCCACAAGCGACTCCAAGGAGTTCAGGTGGCTCGTCGCAGACGGCTGAGAGATGTGTCGCGCACGAGCAGCATCAGTGACAGAACCAAGTTGGTATGCCACTACAAAAGTTCTCAGCCACTCGGTTCGAGCCATAGGCTAAGCCTATATCTGAAGCTCTGTATTTTCTATTTGTCTGATGTGCTGGTCAGGTTCATACTGCAGGCATGCCTCAAGATATCTACACGCACGGGCACGACGATAGCGTCCTTAGAAGCCATAGCTGGAGGACGGTGGAAAACTCTGCCGCCTACTTGATCCCATATTTGTCTCAGGGGGACGCCCTGCTTGATATTGGCTGCGGTCCGGGGACCATTTCAAATGATTTTGCTCGCCTCGTGGCGCCGGGAAAGGTAGTCGGCGCCGATATAGCTCCAGAGATAGTGCAACGGGCTTCCGATGCGCCTCATCCCGACAATGTCACCTTCGAGGCGGCGGACGTATACGAACTTCAATACCCCGATGACTCCTTCGATGTCGTCCACGCCCACCAGGTTCTCCAACACCTCTCCGACCCGGTCGCCGCCATCAAGGAGATGCGGCGAGTCCTGAAGCCCAGCGGCATCGTTGCCGTCAGAGACTCCGACAAGGCCGGGTTTATGTGGTATCCGGAGGATCCCCGACTTGTGGAGTGGGTCAGCGTTTACCTTGATATAACAAAAAGGAATGGCGCACAAGCAAAGGCAGGCCGCTACCTTTATCACTGGGTCCGCCAAGCGGGGTTCGTTGACCCGATACTGACCACTTCAAACTGGGTCTTTGCGGACCCCGAGACGAGGCATTGGTGGGGCGGGCTATGGGCCGACCGAATCGATCGGTCATCGATCACCGAACAGGCGCTGTCATACGGGATTGCTACCCGAGACCAGCTGGATAGCTACTCCCAGGCCTACAGGGATTGGGCCTGTGCCGAGGATTCGGTATTCGTGGTACCCCATTTCGAAGTAATCGCTCGGAAGGCTTCCTCGTAGTCGCCGTTCTGGATAAGGACCTCCCTGGATATAAGCTAGGCAGGGAATTGAGCGGCTTCTCCAGCGCTCGGTCTTTGGCGGCAAGCGGCACCGACGGCAACCGACATCAAGAAGGAGAGCACCCATGGGCGCACCGGTTATTCATTTCGAGGTCATGGCTCAAGACGGGCCGAAGATGCAGAGGTTCTACGCGGACCTTTTTGGTTGGAAGATCGACGCAGAAAATCCCATGAGTTACGGCATTATTGCCCACTCTGAAAATTACGCTAAAGGCGGTGTCGGCATCGGCGGCGGGATATTGGGTGGCATGCAGCCAGGTCAGGATGGGGCCACCTTCTACGTCGAAGTAGCCGACGTCGAATCAACTCTCGCCAAGGTCGAGTCATTGGGTGGAAAGCGAATTGTGGGCCCAATGCAGGTCGAGGGCTCAAGCCTCGTCTTCGGTCACTTTTTGGATCCCGAAGGCCACGGGATCGGCCTCATGCAGGTAGGAACCTTGGGTGAGACCGCTTCCATCGATCCGGCCGCCGCTCCGAAAGGCTCGCCGGTTGTTCATTTCGAGATTATCGGAAAGGACTATGACGGTCTCGACAACTTCTATTCCTCCCTCTTCGGATGGAAGCTCGACCGCAACAACCCGGTGGGCTATGGGGTCATCTCAAGGGAAGACAATCTAAACGCCAATGGGATTGGGATCGGCGGCGGAATCATGGGTAGCAATTCCGAGCACGATATGGGTGACTACTCGGGCCACACCACGTTCTACGTTGAGGTACCGGACGTCGAGGCCGCTCTCTCGAGGGCCGAGTCATTGGGTGGCAAACGCATCATGGGTCCAGCCGACGTGCCCGGCGGACCAACGCTCGGTCAGTTCGCCGACCCTGAAGGTCACGTGATCGGTGTCGTCAAAGCTGAGGGCTAGCGGCTGGACCCTGTCCGGCCTCCCCGTTCCGGGTCACTTGGACCCGCCAGTTTGAGAATCATGGGTCGCTGAGGATGAGCGATTTCTCCTTTTTGTCGCTTTTTTTCAGAGGCTAGGGCTACATCATCCTCGGTTGGCTCATCCGGAACCGGCAGCAAGATCGGTGGTGCGGCGCCAGGCATCGTGGCGACAAGTGAGTATCGATCCAGGCGCTCACTCACGGATTGCGCTACGTGCTGCTCGAATCCAATTGCACGCTCGACTGCCGCTGACAACTCCGAGCCATCCGACAAAAGTTTGACTACCGGCTTCGGGTCACTCTTTGGCCCTTCGGCGAGGCGGGGCAAACTCTGGCGCGACCGCCCTCGGAAGAGCCGCACCAGCACTAAAGCCACGAATACCGAAGACGCCGAAATGCTGAATGCAATCATGGTTGCTCCTATTCAATCCGATCAATACCCATCCGAATCAGCGGGTAACCAATGGCGTTCGTTTACATCCTTGAAACACCTTGCTCCTTACTATCCCGAATAGGACGGCTCCGCTGAGACGCCGGGTAGTTCACCCGGCGCCGATGAGCCGATAACAAGGAGCGCCAAGAATCATGCGAATACCCAAGGCCAGAATCCCCCAGAGACGCATACCGTTTGTCACAGGTGCGGCAGTCATAGTTGCCGCCGCTCTCGGTGTATCCGGAGCGTATTTCATCCCGTCGTCGATAAGCTCAAGTTCCGCCTCCAACACGGAAATGGCAACGTCCGCACAATCCCTTGCCACCTCGACCATCTCAAATACGACTATCAATCCATCTGCTCTCCCGCTGGGAGACGGACATGTGTCAAGTACGCCGAAGTCCGGCTACGTGGACTCATGCGTAACCAATTTCGGCAACGGCCGCCAAGGACCGTCCGCCAACGTCAGCGACCCCTGGATCAGCACGTCGAGCAATACGTGGGACTCGCTTACTAAGCCCGCTGTGGAGGGATCGGTCTCATGGCCAAATGCCGAGTACTCGATCTCGACGAGCGGCTCGTCGAGGGTTATCAAGTCAAACGACCTTCCAATTGACCACACGACCGGAGTATTCCCGATCTCCAAGTCTGATCCGGTCTACCAGTACGATACGAACCCCAACTCAATCACCCCTCAGACAATCGATTGGACCCTCCCACTGAACCCGACAGCCGCCACAACTCCGAGCTGCACTTCAATGGGACCAATTGGGATACTAAGTGACGGGGTCCTACTCTTCAACGGCCTCGACGCCCAAGGGCATGACGCTGCAGCCCATGAAGTGCAAGATGCATGTGGGGAACATCCCGAGTCAAGTGGAATGCTCCATCATCACGACGTCCCATCGTGCATCCTTGACAATGCAACCGGCTCTTCCACCCTGGTCGGATATGCATCAGATGGATACGGCATCTACGCCGAACGGGATGCCAACGGGAATCTTCTGACCAACAGCTCGCTCGACGCCTGTCACGGCCGTACCTCTGAAGTCATGTGGAATGGCACGATGCAGAGCATTTACCACTACGACGCCACTCTTGAATACCCATACACCGTCGGCTGCTTTCACGGGACCCCTACGACCGGCTCCAGGAGTGCAGCGTCAGGCGGAGCAACTGGAGGGGGCGCAGGGAGTGGGCCTGGGGGCGGACCCTGGGGTAGCGGGCCTGGGGGCGGCGCCGTACGTCATGGAAGAAGTCAAGAGACCGGTCTACCGTTGATGCCACCGGCTGCGGCCCTCGATCGTCACCGGGCAATTCAGTAGTGGATGAATGGCCCACAGAGCAACCTCAGGTGAAGCAACCTAGCAATCGGGACGATAAGAAGTCATGCGGGTTCTAGTGGTAGAAGACGAAGAGCGGCTGGCGGAGACGATAGCAAGAGGACTTCGGCGTCAGGGCTTCGCTGCAGATGTCGTGCATGACGGAGCCTCCTGTCTTGCGCTGGTGAGTGTCTCTCATTTCGACGTTGTAATTCTCGATCGCAATCTCCCGGGGGTTCACGGCGACCGAGTCTGCGAAGAGTTGAACTTGCTGGAGGACCGACCGGCAATCTTGATGTTGACCGCTCTGTCGACCAAACAGGATCTAGTCGACGGCTTTCACAGTGGAGCCGACGACTACCTTGCCAAGCCTTTTGACTTCGACGAGTTGGTGGTAAGGGTTCACGCGCTTGCGAGGCGAAGCACCCAACTTGGGCCAAAAGTCCTATTGCATGAAGGCCTGAGGGTCGACCCGGCCCGTCATGAAGTTTGGAGAGACGACCGTAGGGTCGAATTGACCGCAAGAGAGATGGCGGTTCTGGCCGTCCTCGTGAAGGCTCAGGGTGCGGTTGTAAGTGCCGAAACCCTCCTTGAGCGAGCTTGGGACGAGAACGCCGATCCATTCACAAACTCTGTGAGGGTACTTGTTTCAAGGCTACGCACAAAGTTGGGAAAGCCCGATTTAATTCAAACGGTAACCGGCAAGGGATATCGGATTTGAGCCGACGCCTAACCGCCAGATGGAAGCTTGCACTGTG
>DAIDIS010000122.1 GCA_027451785.1 Acidimicrobiales bacterium | reverse complement strand
AACTCAGTGTTGACCGGTGCCAACTTCATCAACTCCGCATTGACCGGCTCCAACCTTTCGGGCGCAGCATTGATCAACGCCAACTTCACGGGTGCCGATCTCTCCAACGCCAACCTTTCTGGAACCAACCTGTCCAATACGAACCTGTCGGGGGCCAACTTGGATGGCGCTTCGACCAAGGGTGCTTTTTTCTGCAACACCACGATGCCGGACGGTTCGGTTAGAAACTCCAGCTGCTAAAGGGACTCAAGCTTCCAAGCAGCTCGGCAATAGGCTCCGGCTACTGTGAAATCAATCGGGCTGCCGACCTCGGCAGATCGACGTGATCCAGTTGCCTCTATCCTTTCCAGACGACATGGTCGTCTTGGCAGATTATCTTGCGCACCTCGGGCTTCAAAGGGCTGTATTTCATAGCCTTCCTGGAAGTCTGCGGAAGCGGCAGAGCCCAAAGCCCAAGCTTGCCCAAGCCCCTTCCAATCGCAACTCCACCGACGACATCAGAGGCGTGATGAACCCTCACGTAGACGCGACTCAATGCCGCGGCTGCGGCAACCGTGTAGTAGATGGGAGCCATGAGAGGGTCGTCGTCAGCCAGCAATGTGGCGGCACAAAACGCAGCGCTTGAATGCCCGCTCGGGAAGCTGCTCGTTAGCGGCTTACGGAGGGGATGGGGATGGTCGAGGTCCTCAAAAGGGGGTCTATGGCGATTGACTAGGTTCTTGACCCCGAGATTGATCAATGCGGATTCTCCAAATACTGCAAGGATCGCCCGCACTCCAGCCAATCCGTGACGTTTCCCTCTAAGCAATCTAAAGACGGCAAAAATCATCCAAATGATGCTGTGGTCGGCTACTGCAGAAACTGAATACGCAACTTTGTCGGCAATCTTGTTTCCCCGGAAGCGCTCAAGGAGCTCGTCAACTCTCTTGTCGAAAGCATCGATTCCAGCGGAAAGGGTCCGAATGTCTCGGAACTCCATTCCGCCAAACTCAACCGCCCCATCGGCGATCCTGCTTTCCTCTGGTGACTCCCCCGAAGGCTTGCCGGAGACTTCAACCTGTCTTTTACCTGCCACGTTGTCGCCAGCGCGACCTCTTTCAGCGGTTGTATCGGTTCCAGGAATGGTCACTTGGTTATTCTTCCTCATAGGCGGTCAGGAAGTGCAACAAGCCGGATGATCGGTTCGTTCTGCCGGATACCCTGGGTGACCCTCAGGAAAGGAAAGTCCGCAGGTCCGACGACGCTGCGACCGGGTCTTCCAATGGGCCGAAGTGTCCAAGGCCCTCCATCTCCGAGTAGCTAGCGATTCTTGATTCTGCCGCCCATAGCTTCATGAGGCCGATCCCAAAGGAGTCGGTATCACCGCCACATGCGAAGCGGATTGGACAGGCAATTGAGCCAAGGCCCGCCAGAGCCATGTGAGCCGAGCCGCCCTCGTAGAACTTCGCCTCGGATTCGGG
Source organism: Acidimicrobiales bacterium (assembly GCA_027451785.1). Taxonomy (GTDB): domain Bacteria; phylum Actinomycetota; class Acidimicrobiia; order Acidimicrobiales; family JAKAVM01; genus DAIDIS01. The sequence continues at coordinate 1,630 of DAIDIS010000122.1, read as the reverse complement.
CAGACACTTGAGGGAAAGCGCTCCATCGCCTGAATCCTTCAGGCCGAAATGAACATAAGCACCAAGCGAGCGCTCGTCGAATGCAGACATCGGCGGCTTAGATGCGAAATTCGAAAAAGCCTCTTCCTCCGATGCGAACGATCTCCGGCGCCTGAGTGCGCTTCCTGAAAGACGGTCGCTCGCAGACCGCATGATCTCAGTATCTATCCCTGGTGGAAACATGACAGGCTCGTAGCAATAAATTTTCTGAAGGGTCCCCGGTGAGGTCTCCTCGCAAAGCAGCAAGGCCACGGCCCCGCTGGAGTGACCGAAACCGAATATCGCCTGGCTCGGACCCTTACCCGAGCGCAGACACTCGGCGACCGCTTTGACATCCTGACCTAGACGCTCCCAGGCGTAGCCGCTATCGGAATTTGGTCCAACTCCGCCTATTGAACCCGGCGACTCGCCTGAGTCCCCATGCGACCTCAGATCCACAGCCACACACCTGAAATCATCCTGGAGGAGGGCGATCATAGGCAGGTACGACAGCCCATGGAAACCGGTTGCATGCACGAACAACAGGATTGGCCTGCCATCCGCTTCCTTCCGGAAGTCCCTGAATGCAATCCGGGTCCCATCGTCGGAGACAGCGAAGGCCAACTCCGGAATCTCAATCGGGGGACTATAAGAATAGGTCATCCTTCAAATCTGTCCGGTCGCTGAACCGCTGGTCAAGGAGAAGGTATGCGAAAATCCGGACCGGGTCCTTGTGCTCTAAACGGGAATTTTTGAGGACATTCCCCGGCAAAAGTGCTACCGTCAGAAAAAGAGGCAATTGGAACTGGTCTCATTTTCGGCCTCATGGCTGATGGGACACGTTCCTCTAGTTATGGATTGGTGAACGGGGTGGCACTCCCAGGTACCAAGAGGGTTATAGCCCTGCCCGGTCGGGGTTCACTCGCGGTCCGTGAAATTCCCGCGCAAGGTCCCGCTCGCTCGGGGAACTCCAAATCTCCCAATACCCAAAACGTCGTCCTCTTACACGGGTGCGGCGCAACTGCAGACATTAATTATGGTTCCGTCTACCGGACTCTTTCATCGAACTGGAGCCTTACTGCTCCCGACCTAAGAGGCCACGGAGGTGGCATCAGCTGCAAAGAGGACTTCTCGCTGGAGGCATGCGCGGACGATATCGCAGCGCTTGTCCGAAGCCTGGACATCGCACCTGCAATGCTGGTCGGATATTCGATGGGCGGCCCGATAAGCATGCTGATGGCAATCCGCCACCCGGACACCGTTTCCGGACTTGTCCTGTGCGCCACAACGACGCAGTTCATTCACAACGGAGCCGAGCGTTTCGCACTTCAGCAACTGGGAAATGCAGCCAAGACCATGCGCAAGCTGCGCAATTCCGTATTGCCCGCTGCCAAATTGGGGCCACACATGCTCCAGATGGCAGAGGCCCTAGGGGTCATATCCAGGTTCAACGCATCGGAATGGGTCGGGATGATCGGAGTTCCGACTGCTGTGGTCGTAACCAAGCACGACAGGTTGGTTGGGGCGAATGACCAATACGAGTTGGCGCGATCCATCTCGGGCACCGAATTATTTACCATTGAAGGCGGGCATAGGTCACCAATTACAGAGG
>DAIDIS010000121.1 GCA_027451785.1 Acidimicrobiales bacterium | reverse complement strand
CTTAGGGACGCGGGCCTACCGATGGTTTCTCCTGACCCCTACAAATGGAGCGTAGTTTCCAGTGCCTCCAGTGGCGGCAACGAGTTTGGGCAGAGAGAGATCGAACGGCTATGGCGTATCGGGCCCAAGAAGGTCAGTGTCTATCAGTCGATCGGCTGGTTCTACGCTGCCACTACAGGGCAGCTCTCCATTCGCCACCAAGCCAAGGGACCCTGCAGCGTTGTGGCCCAGGAAGCGGCGGGGGGAATCGAGGGGGTAGCCGCCGCAAGGCGTTACCTGAGTGCGGGCCAAGACGTAGTGATTTTGACCGGCGGTGAGGCTGCAATCTCACCTTATGCACTCACGTGTCACCTTCCTCTCGGCCAACTTTCGGAGAGTGCCGACTCCGATCATGCTTACGAGCCATTCGCGACGAGTGCCACCGGTTGGGTCCTGGCCGAAGGAGCGGCCACATTGGTACTGGAGCGCCGAAGCTCTGCCGAGCGCCGAGGTTCCGGGTCCTATGCGGTACTCGCCGGCGAGGCCACGACCTTTGCGGCAGGGTTTCCCGATCCCTCTGACGCACTTGCTTCGGCAATAGCGCTTGCTTGTGAGCAGGCCGGTATGGATCCTGGGGAACTGGACGCGATATTCGCGGACGGACAGGCAACACCCACCGCGGATCAACAAGAGCTCCGGGCTATTTCCAAAGTACTGGGTACTCGGGTGCGGAACATCCCGATCTGTGTGCCCAAGTCGATTATGGGGAGGATGGGTGCCGGGACTGCGACCCTCGACCTGTTGAGCGCGGCACAAGCAATCGACAGCCAGGTGTTGCCCCCTTCGATGGTCGCCGTAGGCGGACTGGGTTGGGAGGTCAACCTCAAGACGACGCCTTCGCCATCTCGCCTCGAGAATGTTCTCGTGTGCTCAAGGGGCATTGGGGGCTTCAACGGAGCGGCAGTCGTTAGCCGGGTGACAAACCCGCCGGTCTGCAACAGGCGGGCAAGCAGTCCTGAGCCTGCGAGAGCCGACTTAGAGGAGCTTCAGCGCCAATGAAGGTTCCAAGCCGGAAGCCAACCAGGCATGAACACAGCAATGCAATAGAGCACAGGAATCCAACAAACAACCGACAGGAAGGAAGCACAGCAATGAACACGGAACTACTGGGTGCCCAGCGCCTTGCAGAGTTGATCAGGGAGGTATCGGGCATAGCGCTCGATCCCGAGCAACTTGTAGCCGAGTCAGAAGAGACATATGAGGAACTGGGAGTGGACTCGCTCGCCAGGATGGAGCTCTTCACCGCCTTGGAGGATATATACGGGATCGATATTCCAGAGGAGATTACTTCTCGGATGTCAAATCCAGCTCAAACCATTTCCCTCATGAACGCACTAACTCAGGCGGAGGCGGCGTAATGGCCAGGACCGATTGCGAGATCGTTATCGAGGCGCCAAGGGAATTCGTCTGGGAGAAGGCGAACGACTTGGGATCTTGGACTTCTCTTTTCAGCGAATACTCGAAGGTAGACGTGATCGCTGAAGGCGACAATCGCTTCGTCTTTCGGCTGACCATGTACCCGGATTCCAATGGGATGGTCTGGAGTTGGGTCTCGGAGCGGACTCTCAATCCGGACTTGTGGTCGGTGTCCGCGAGGCGAATCGAGTGCGGTCCGTTCGACCACATGAATATCGAGTGGGAGTTCAACGAGACACCCGCAGGAACCTCGATGCAGTGGGTGCAGGAGTTTTCGATGAAGCCTGAGGCCCCTATGAACGACGAGGAGATGGCAGAGCACATCGTCACCAACAGCCGAGTGCAGATGTGCCGATTCAAGAAGATCATTGAGCGCCAATGGCGGGATCACCTGAGCGAAAAGGAAGCCCAAGCGGGCGGTGCCTTGGCGATGGCCGGCGACTGCCACTCGTAATTTCAATCCCGGAAATATGCGCCCAGGTACGGAAAGCACATACGCACGGAAAGCACATACGCACAGCAAGCACCCAGGCGCAGGAAGCACGTACGCACCGGGGCACACGAAGTACAAATCCAACGACAAATCCGTAAAAAGGGAAATCCCGAAAGGAAAATCAATTGAACACAATCGCTGAATCACAAGAACCTACAGCAGAGATCTCCACAACCTCCCCGGGCAGGGTAGGCAGTTACGATGTGGAGAGCCGTCAAGACGCTCCCTCGTTGGCACTTACCGCAAGAGCAAAGGTCAACGTGTCGGAGCTCGTTGACCACCTGGCCTCGGTACTTGGGGAGGCCTTTGGTGTCCTTGGCGCCGCAGGAACTCATCCAGCAGGCCCGCCAATCGCCGTTTACCATTCCCACGATTTCAAGAGCGGAGTGGTCGACATCGAAATCGGCGTACCTGTGGCAGGCCATGTGGAAAGCCAAGGCAGGATGTCCACGGTTGAGGTGCCTGGAGGGCAGGTGCTCGCGACCATCCACAGTGGACCATACGAGGAGATCGGCAGAGCGTTCGAGGCTCTAGGGGCGGCCATGGGCCAGGGTGGCTTTGTCCCCGCGGGACCGGTTAGGGAACGGTACTTGGTCAGCCCTGCAGACCAAGTGGATGCAAGCGAGTATCGGACAGAAGTTGTCTTTCCGGTCGTTGCCGCAACGGAGGCAGCTCAATGAGGTCGTTAGCGATTGAGGCGACTCGGCTGAAGAAGAGCTATGGCCTCCATCAAGCCGTCAAGGGGGTTGACCTGGCAATTGCCACAGGCGAGATCTACGGATTTATAGGGCCGAATGGCGCCGGCAAGTCGACCACGGTGAAAATGCTCTGCACCCGGATGAAGCCGTCAGCGGGACGTGTGAAGATTTGTGGTTTAGACACCGTTACTTCACCTTTCGAAGTCAGATCGAAAATCGGGGTAGTGCTACAGGCAGCTGCAATTGACCCAAAGCTGACTGGGCGGGAGTTGCTGGAAGTCCACGGCGAACTTCACGGCCTGACTCGAAAGATTGTTCGGGCCCGAATCGATGAACTGGACGACGTACTAAATCTAGGCAAAGACCTGGATCGTCCCCTCGGGGGGTACTCGGGTGGCATGGCGAGACGATTGGATGTCGTCGCGGCCCTTCTTTCCGAGCCAGAGGTCATCTTCCTGGACGAGCCAACCACCGGTTTGGACCCCGAGAGCCGAAAGCGGATTTGGGCCAAGATTGCGGAACTTAACGCCGAGAACGGGACAACGGTCTTCTTGACCACTCAGTACTTGGAGGAGGCGGATGCCCTAGCTCATCGTATCGGTGTGATCAATGGTGGTCGCTTGGTGGCTGAGTCGACTCCCAGCGAGTTGAAGTCGTCGCTGGGCGACGACCTGATCGTAGTCAGAGTCGCGAAGACCGAGGTGCTTTCGGCCAAGGCTTGCCTTGCGGGCCTGTTTGGTCAGTCATCTGTTTCGCTGGATGGAGACGAGGTATCAGTCACTACGAAGACCGGTTCCAAGGACCTTGGAATTGCCGCCCTCAATCTGGAGACCGCCGGAATTTCTCCAATTGACTTAACCCTCAGGCGTCCGACCCTGGATGACGTCTACATGAACTTGATCAACGAAAGTAGCGAATTGGAGGAGATAGCCCAATGACAACCATCTATGAGAATGAGGCTCAAGAGATCGTTGCTAACGCAATTGGCCTGGGAGTTGGAGGCACCAGCAACGCGCCGAAGGCAGGCACCCAATCCGCAGTGAGCATAGGCCCTAGTCGGCTCAAGGAAATTTCAGTGATTGCGAGAAGGTCGCTGAAAGTGGCTTTGAGGGATCCTCAGGCCCTAATCCCGAACCTCTTTGTCGGTTTGTTCTTCTTTGTCGTCAACGTGGGCAGCTTCCAGAAGGTCGCCCCACACCTGGTTGGGGTGAACGTGAAGGAATATCAACTACCGGTTGCAATTATGTTTGCGGTAACCGGAGTTTCGAGGGCATCGCAAGTGGTGCTGGATATTGAGCGCGGTTATTTCGATCGGCTCGTAGTAAAGCCGATACGGCGTTCGAGTCTGCTGCTTGGAATGATGGTGGCCGACGCAGCAATAGTCCTTACAATGTCCGCCCTAGTTGT
>DAIDIS010000120.1 GCA_027451785.1 Acidimicrobiales bacterium | reverse complement strand
TCAGCAGCTGCAATATCTCATTCGACCCGTTCGCACAGAACACCTGAGACGGGCTGACCGAGTGGAGACTTGCGATCTCGGCTCGAAGCGCCATGGCTCGCCGATCCGGATAACGATTGAAGGGTATCTCGGAGATCTTTGCGGCAAGCTCTCTCTCCCACTCGGCCGGGGGCGGGAAAGGTGACTCGTTGACGTTGAGGCGCACCTTCACATCGACAATTGGAGAGTGGTATCCCTCGATAAGATTCAGGCCAGGCCTAGCCTCCGGCGGACGGGTGCTCAACGGAGCTCACTCCTCATCCGGATGGAGTCTGCATGTGCAAAGAGTCCCTCAGCTTCCGCAATCGCTATCACCGCTGCCGACGCATCGGGAAGCTGCGCCATGTCCGCCTCGACGATGTTCATTTCCTTCATGAAATCGGAAACGGATAGTACCGAGGCATACCGGGCGGTCTGGTTTGTCGGGAGGACATGAGAAGGACCCGCGAAATAGTCGCCAACGGTAGCGGGAGCGCCGCTGCCCAGGAAGATGCAACCCGCGTTTCGGATCATTCCGGCGAACACCTCCGGAGCCTTGGTCATTATCTCAAGATGCTCGGGCGCGATGTAGTTGACAACCTTTGCGCAAACGTCCACCGATCCACAGATTGCCGCGTATCCTCCCCTTGCCAGCGTCGAGCTGATCTCCTTGCTTCTGACGGCTTTGGGTACAAGGCGCGAGAGTGACTCGGTGACCCCTGAAACTACGCTTTCCTCTTCGGAAACCAGCCACGCGAGCCCATCTGGGCCATGTTCGGCCTGAACCATGAGGTCGATCGCCACAAGGTCGGGGTCGGACCCGGAATCTGCAACTACGACGACCTCCGAAGGCCCAGCAAAAGCCCTCGGCACCGCTACGATCCCCGAAACCTCCCTCATCGCAAGCGAAACATATACGTTGCCCGGACCGGCAATTACATCCACCTTGGGAACCATCTCGGTTCCGTAAGCCATGGCCGCAATAGCCTGGGCCCCACCAACCGGAATAACTCCATCCACACCACATATGTGTGCAGCAGCCAGGCTTTCAATCGGAGGCAAGCCATCGGGACCTGGAGGAATCGCAACAAAAGTTTCAGAAACCCCCGCCGCCTTGGCGGGAAGCACCGTCATAAGAACACTCGAAGGATACTTGGCTCTTCCTCCCGGAGCGTATAGACCCGCACGCTCAAGAGGGACCATGAGGGTTGTCACTTTGAAGCCACTGCGGTCAAAATCACCGCCATACTTGAAATCTCCCAATGGCCCAGTGCCTTGAACGGCCCCCACGGATCTGCGTGTCTCGTAAAAGCTCAACACCTGGGAGCTGGCTGCCTCCAAGGCTTTCGCCAAATCCGCCGAAATCGACTCGTATGCCGACTTCATCACTTGAGGTCCAAGCAAGGTACTTTGGAGTTCAACTCCGTCGAACTCCCGCGTAAGCTCAACCACCGCACGGTCTCCCTCGTCCCGAACCCTCCGAACGATGCGTGAAACGGCCTCGACGGGAAGTTCTGAAGCGCTCTTTGGCCGAGGGAGTCTGGAAATTACATCGCCGTCGAGATTACGCAGGTCCAGAATCTCAAGCACAGGGCTCACCGCTGAGTCTCATGCCTCCCACGATACTCGCCCGCAATTTCCCCCGATAATCTGGAACTTCTCGCGATGGGCTGTGTCAGGTGCCACAGGCTAGGTTTAATGGCTGTCGTGGATCAGTCCATAAGCGCAGAAGTCTCTTCGATCAAAGCCTCACTTGAGGAGATAACGAAGAGAGTCACATCAATTGCCGAACAGCTGGACCGCAGTGGAAAGGACGATCGGCAAGCCCACGAGCTATACGCCGTGGAACGTGCATTGATCGGCTGTGTCCGCAGGCTTGACAAGTCAGGGAAAACTAGCCATTAACGACACCAGCGGCACCGAAGTGCCGCTGGCGGAGCAGTCGGGCGGCGGATCCCAACTAGCTCGCAAAGAAACCGGGTGGCGGGAACCGGTTTCCTTGCCTAACTATAACGCTATCGCATCCCAAAGATCTTCCCAAGTCGACAAAAAGGTTAAATTTTTTTACCATAATTTGTCATTCCGAACACGCAATCGGCTTTAATTACACAGTGAGTACAATTAGGAGCACGCGCAGTACAAACTGCCCTCCCGTGGAGGATTAGCCTCAAACTCAGTGCCCCTAACTCACTTGGTGGAACCAGGCCGGAAATCTCTTTCTCGATCTTCACCGGATCACTGCTTGAAGTGAGTCCGATTCGATTCGTCAACCTCTTAACGTGAGTATCCACCGGGAGACCGGGAAGACCGAAACCCACACTTCTGACAACATTGGCGGTCTTGCGGCCGACTCCAGGCAACTTCACCAGATCTTCCATCGACCGAGGGACGATACCGCCGTGATCTGACTCGAGCGCCGTCGCCAGACCCACCAGGTTGCCGGCCTTGGCCCGGAAGAACCCCGTGGGGTAGACGATTTTCTCTACCGACGAGACCTCGGCCTGAGCCATGGACTTCGCGTCCGGGTACTTTTCGAAAAGAACGGGAGTCACCGAATTGACCCTCTCGTCTGTGCATTGAGCAGAAAGCACGGTTGCAACCAAGAGCTGAAAGGGCGTATCAAACTCAAGGGCACACAACGAAACTGCGTCCCCCGGGTAGTTCACCTTGAGGACGAGCGAGATCCTACGGGCCTTACGCTTTAGACTCTCTCCCGAGCTTTCACCTTCCACGGTTTCCATCTATATCACCCAGAACGCTACTGTCCTAAGGGATGACCAGCGACAGGATTGAGATCAAGGAAAGGCTAAGCCTTTCGGAGATCAAGTCGGTCGAGCGCTTAATCGGCCGGGCCTTTCTTTTCGACCAGCACCATCCCATCGACGAGCATCGGTATCTGGACCTGGTCCAGGGAGGGCGCAAGGCGATTAAGGCGGTGATCGCCTGGGATGAAGGCAACCGCGAGGCCCACACTCTTGAAGAGACGGTCATGAATGTTCAGGCCGACAGGGAAGCCCTGGTCTATGCACAGGTCAGCAAAGGAAACCGGGGTAACGACTGGGCCATTGACCTCGTAGTGGACCCGGAGGAACGCAGCGGTCCGGGACGCTTGGCGGAGTCGGTTCTTATCGAGGCCCGGAGCCTGATTTCAAAGGAGGGAGGAGGCCATGTACATCTGTGGGTGGCCAAGCCCACCGATTGGCACCTATCCATTGCAGAGCAGGCCGGGTTTTCAAAGGGCCGCGACCTCCTTCAAATGAGGATTGCGCTACCGATCCTCCCAAATGACCTCCAAAATCCCGATGGCAAGCTACCAATGGGAAGCGATCTCTTCGGCCCGGGATTCGAGCTCAGGGAGTTCCTTCCGGGAAAAGACGAAGCCGAATGGTTGGACCTCAATAATCGGGCCTTCTCGTGGCATCCCGAACAAGGAGGGTGGACCGAGAGAACTCTGTTGGAACGCGAGGCCGAATCGTGGTTTGACCCGCGAGGGTTCTTTTTGCTTTTTTCGACGAACAAGCTGGTGGGTTTCTGCTGGACCAAGGTCCACCCGAAGGACCCGGTACATGGTGATAACGAAGATCTGGGCGAGATCTACGTTATCGGGGTGGACCCCGCCATCCAACATGAGGGCTTGGGACGACGCCTGGTGGTCCATTCCCTCAACTGGTTGTCTGCCGGCAAGGGCATCCGGACTGGAATGCTTTACGTTGACGCGTCAAACGATAAGGCCGTAAGGATGTACCAGTCTCTTGGGTTCACGACAGATCACCTCGATCGAGCCTTTACGGCCGACGTATGACATCCTCCGACATGAATACCATCCAGTTCCCAAAGCTTATGCAGACAAGGCCAACAGCCTGGGTTTATACCCCGGCTATTCCTACAAGTGCCCCGACCCCGAACGTGACGGCACCCGCCAGGGAACAAACCACTACCTGTCTGACAATCGAGCGGGCTGCCGAACGACCGGTAAAGCTCGACAACGCGAACCCAACGCCGATTGCCAGCGCCAGGGATAAGACGATCGTCCCCACAATGGCCGGACCCTTCGCAAGAAACAACCATGGCAAAAGCGGAACGAAGGCACCGATCGCTGTAGCAAGCAGCGATGAGACCGAGGACTGAAGAGGCGACCCGAGCGACTCCGGGTCGATTCCGAGTTCTTCTCTCGCATGAGTCTGGAGCGCCGTTTCCGTATCCGACATCAGCGAACTGGCCATCTGCTCGGCAATTCCCGTCTCGACACCTCGAGATTCATATATACGCGTTAGCTCAAGTGTCTCGGCCTTCGGGTGGTTGATAATCTCTTGCCGCTCAAGATCCAGCTCCCTTTGAAGAAGCTCCGATTGCGCTTTCATCGACACATACTCGCCTGCTCCCATCGAAAGCGCGTTGGCGAGCAGCCCTGCTATCCCGGCGATTCTGACGATCTGCACATGGGCATTGGCTCCTGCAACGCCGAGAATCAACGAAGCATTCGAAACAAGGCCGTCGCTCACCCCAAAAATGGCCGCCCGAGCAGCTCCCCCACGGACATCTCGATGATGGTGCTCCAACCCGTAAGTGAACGTCTCGGGGGGAACCTTCCCGAAATTTTTCCCGCTGGCCGAAGTGGACGGCCTTTCCGGAACGCCAGTGCTCATGTCGGTATCTTGCCTTTATCTTGGTTTGATAGAACTCACCTGAATCACCATCCTAAGCCCGCTACCCACGTTTGGTTTTAATGGACCGCAGGAACCGGCCGCGAGCGCGCCCAATGAGCCAGGTATTCCGGCTTTTTTATCCAGCGGGCCAACCTTCTAGCCCTTTCGTCAGGCCAATCAAGACAACCGCGCCATAAAGCTGGCAGACTGATCGGGTGGAGTTCCAACATTGGTTTTCAAGAAGCCAACCCCAAACACTGCAGATCGCGGTGGTTCTTCTATACCTGGATGCCGGATTCTCGATTCTAGGATTGATGTTCGGGTCAGCCATGAACACGAACGCCCTCTACATTGCGCAACTCGTGTTTTCCAACCCTCCATTTCACTTCGCATTCCCGATTAGCTTGGTCAAGCCCCTCATTTTCATTCTCGGAGCTGGCGAAGCGGCTTCCGCCCTCGGGGTAGCCAACGAGAAAAACTGGGGCTATAGGCTTGCAACCGTTCTGGCTGGACTTGGATTGCTGGAGACCGTAATCCTCTTCGTCCAGGGCGGATTCGCCGGAGGTCTTTTCAACACCGTGCTGGTCTTGATCTTCGAGGTGGCCTTACTTGCGACGCTCGTGCACCCAATGTCTAGGGAATACAGGAAGATCTGGTTCAAGTAAGCAACGTCAGGTTCAAGCCGCTTCAAGTCAAATGGCGATCTGAAATGGCATTCGGCCTAGCCCTGACTTTGAAGTTCAGGGCCGACTGGCTAATTCATCCGCATCAGTGCCGGGATGAAGGCCAAGAGCCCGATAGCAACAGACCCACAAGCCGCCAATAAGACCACGCCGGCAGAGATGTCCTTAGCCTTGCGAACCAACTCGTTTCTCTCCGGTTCCACAAGGTCAAGCACGGTCTCTATGGATGTGTTCACCGCCTCGGCCAACAAAACGACCACGATGGCAATGACCACCTCGCCCCATTCGGCACCATTTAGGTCAACCACGAAACCAGCAGCAACAACCAGAACCGCCGCAAGTAGGTCCGTCCTGAAATTGCGCTCTCCCTTGACGATATCCGCTATGCCGCGCAATGCATTGCGGAATGACGCCACGAACCCCATCATTGACGCCCTGCTTCGAGAGAGGCCACTCTTTCCAGCTTACAATTGCACGGGTGAGACGACAGCCCACCATTGCTCATAGCGACCTCCTCCCCATCGGTGCTGAGAAGTCCAAGCAAGTACGTGCGATGTTCGACTCAATCTCCGGCAGGTACGACCTGGTAAACAGACTGATCTCATTGGGTTTGGATGGACGCTGGCGTGGCCGGTGCGTCAGGGCGCTCGGACTACCGGCAAGTTCAATCATTGCGGATATCGCTTGCGGCACAGGTGACTTTTGCAACCTACTCGAATCAACGGGATACCGGTCGATCGGGCTCGATTTTTCAATCGGAATGCTCAGGGCACGAACGACTCGCTCACCGTGCGTGCAGGCCGACGCTTCCAACATGCCCCTTGCAACGGCCTCAGTGGACGGCATCACCTGCGGTTTTGCTCTTAGGAACTTTTCGGATCTCGAGCAGGCCTTTTTGGAAATGGCCCGTGTCACCAGAGCCGGTGGAAGAATCAGCTTGTTGGACGCCTCCCTCCCCAAAAGAGCGATTTTCCGGGCGGGCCACAACTTGTATTTCAACAGATTGGTCCCGGTCATCGGAGCGGCATTCTCTGATCGCTCCGCCTACCAGTATCTGCCCAAGTCCGTTGGTTACCTGCCTGAACCTGAAAAGCTGCGAATTATGCTGGAGCGTGCGGGTTTCGATGTCGACGGTCACATCTTCCCGACTTTCGGCGCAATTCAAATAATCTCTGCAACGAGAACCTAGCCTGAGTTACTCTCGAGCTCGTTAGGACCGGGAACTTTCCCCTTCCACCACTCTGAGTAGAAACGTACACTTCTTAATCGTGGGAATGCCGTCTATCCGTAGCGCCGTCTGGCCTCACATGCGGGCCTCAAGCGGCCATAGCGATCTCAAATATGTATTCCCAGACGCTTGGCGGCGGCACGCTTTTATCTACTCGGCAATCATGATCGTGGGTTCCGGGATTGTCTCGCTTGGCCACAACTCGCCCCGAGACTACATACGGGCAATGGTTGTTTGTGCTGGGCTATTTACAATACCGGCAATCGCAAATGCCAAGATCGCCTCAACCATCGGTCCCAGAGCTACACGCCGGAGCTGGGAATTCTGGCATCTCGGCACTGTTTCATTTGTAGCGTGGGGCTTCACGATTTTGGTCATAGAGTCCAATCCACCGTCCTTTCTGGTCGTTCCGATGAAGACCCTTTCGGTTGCACTTTTCCTTTCGGTCATACCTCTGTGGTCTAGGTCCGCAATCGACCAGCTGCGCAGAAAATCCGGAAGCCGACTTTTGATGGTGGACTTGATCGATGTCTTGATAGCGACATTGGTTGTTATGGCACCCATCGCCGCCCTCATCTGGCCAAGGCTGCACAATTCGCATTTCCTCTGGATCGTCGGTCCGATGTTCATCCTCGCCACCGCAATGCCGGCCGGAGCAGGAGTCTCGCTGCTCCTTGCATTGAGGGCAAGCGTTCCGGAAAGAAAGGCCTATGCCCCCTTGATCCTTTCCGGGATAGTTGCCACCTTTGTTTGCTGGCTGAACGTGGCCGAGATTCTCGACAACTTCCAAATTCCCGCTTGGGCAGTGATCTCCACTCAATCCGTGTCCCTTGCGGCAATGATGATGTTCCCTCTCTTTGAAATCCGGAATCCGACACAGGGACTCTCGCGCCTCTCGCCACAAGCCCAGGTACGGAGATGGAACTTTGTTCCGGTGCTCGCGATAGCAGGCATGGGCGTCTTGATTGTCGAAGCCCTCAGCCTCAAGGTACGCGACCACTGGATTTTCGCCTACGCGCTCATTATTCAGGCAGCGCTTATCGTGCTCGCCATAGCTCGCCACAGCCTCATGTCCAAAGAGACCCGAAACCTTTACCTGAAGCTGGAAAGGGCAGCCGAAGACAGGAAGAAGCTCATCTCAGACCTGATTAGCGCAGTGGAAGACGATAGGCACAGGATGGCTTCACAGCTACACGAGCTTGCAGTCGGTTCGTTGGTTACTTTGGGATCGGTGGTTCAAGCCTCGGCAATGGAGTCGAAAGGTCGCGACTCCTCCACTGTCGTCACTCAAGCACTCAGCAACCTGCGCGCCGACTTTGCCACCAGAGCTGAGCTTCTTCGCCAACTCATGAATGCAATTGCGCCGACGACCGAAATAGAAGGAAGTCTCGCGACCGCAATTGCGGCCGGAAAGGAAGGGATCTTCGGGGATAGCCCAACTCCTCAGGTCACCATCGAGATCGACCCGAGCCTGGACCTCGATTGGACCACTAAGACCATCGTTCACAGAATCGTCTCCGAAGCATTGGAAAACGTGCATGCGCACGCTCGCGCTTCTAAGGCCATGGTCTCGGTCGCATTCGAAGACGACCATGTCCACGTCCGGGTTTCCGACGATGGGCAAGGTTTCCAGATTGCGGCCGTTAGGGAGTCGGGTATTTCTTCAATGCGGATGTTTGCGGGCCTGGGCCGAGGAAGACTCAACATACGTTCCTCTCCCCAACAAGGGACTCTTGTCCATGCGGTCCTCGGCGAGGAAAGCTCGAGCGTTTCGAGAGCCTCGGGAAACCGATCGGGCTTTCAACTCATCAAGGGGGGTTAGTCGCCCCGATTTAGGTGTCGTCGTTTGTATTAGCGCCCTTAGGAACCACGGGGATTGCCACAAACACTGATGTACCGTGACCCAGGCCCGACTCTGCCCAAACCCTTCCTTTGTGCGCCCTTGCGATGGCGGCAACTATAGATAACCCGAGCCCGTGGCCCTCTGGACCACCTTCGAACGACCCGTTCTGGGTTGCGCCAGGTGCCCTGTAAAAGCGCTCAAAGATCTTTTCGATGCTTTCCTGCGGTATACCTGGACCGTCGTCATGCACCTCTACTTCCACCTCGTTCTCTTCGCTCCGTGCAACTGAAACCGAAATCGGCGTCCCCTCCGGAGTATGAAAGTAAGCGTTGCGTACCAAGTTCGCGATCATCTGCCTGAGCCGGAACTCATCCCCTTCCACCACGCAGTCCCCTTCGGTACTCACACGAAATTCCCTGTCGGGCTTCACAGCCTGACCGTCGAAGACTGCGTCAGCGGCGAGGAGACCGAGATCCACTTTCTCAAGCTCGAGCTCACGTCCCTGGTCCAGCCTTGCCAAAAGGAGAAGATCATCCACAAGCACACCCATCCTTTCCGCCTCGGACTCGATTCTCGACATTGCCCGGCGCAGGTCATCCGGTCGGTTGGCGGCTCCGCGCCGGAATAACTCGGCATACCCACGAATCGAGGTGAGGGGTGTCCTCAACTCATGGGAAGCGTCAGCTATGAATCGCCTCAGCCTTTCTTCCGACGATTCGCGATCCTTGAAAGCAATCTCAATCCTGCCGAGCATGACGTTAATTGCCTTTCCGAGCCTGCCTACCTCGCTGCGGTCGTCGGCCGGCTCCACTCTCCTGGAGAGCTCTCCTGATGCAATGGCGTCCGCTTGTTCGGCCATGCCGCCCAACGGCTTGAGACCGATACCAACTATCCACAGACCCAGCAGGAACAGTATCGCCAGGGCAGTCACTGAAAGCGCCACCTCGATGCCAACGAGCCGTTGCAGGGTGATTTGGGTCGGAGCCAACGGAGCAGCGACAACGAGAATTGACCCTTCGGTGAGGCGGGTGACTTCAACCTGATATTTGAAATGTGGGTGACCGATTGCTCCAACAACATAAGACGAAAGACCGCTCTCGGGAATCCTGTCCGTCAAGAAGCCTGCTTTTTTAACTCGGTGGGAAAGCGTAAGTATCTTCGGAAGCTCCGGAGTCGGGTCCGGGTTGTCGGAAGGACCTGAGGGAAAGACGAGAATGCCTCCGTTTTCGGTCCAAGTTGGGTTCACAAGCGGATTAGAGGAGAGGATCTCGATGAACACACCGGGGTTTGAGATCTGATCCAAGTCGTTCGGGTCGATGGTTACCGATTTCGCCAACTTAAGCCTCACAAAGCGCTCTATCGGCAACCTGGCCGTTGCAATCTGTGCAGATAGCCGTTGTGAGAGGAAGCTTTTCAGAGACACATATGTCAACACCTCCACAGAGCCCAAGCCGAGCGCCAAAAGGAGGATCAAAGAGAAGGTGAGCCTCGCCTTAAGTGATAGGCGAAGACTTTTGGCCTTTACTCTACGAGGCATTCCGCGTAGTGACCTCTGCCTTGACCACAACGGTCACTTTGAGGGAACCGCCCGGAGTGCATATCCGACTCCCCGGACAGTCTGGATCAGAGGAGGATCGAAACAATCGATCTTCTTTCTCAGGTACGAGATATAGGTCTCGACCACATTAGGATCGTCGCTTCCCTGCGCCCATACCCAATCCAGAATCTGCGCCTTGGAAAGCACCTGGCGGCCATTGAGGACTAGGTATTTGAGCAGGTTCAGTTCGGTAGGCGTAAGTTCGATCGGTTGCCCTTGCCGCCAGACCTCGTGCGTATCCTCATCGATCACCAGGTCAGCGAAAACCAGCCTGGATGTGGTATTCGCAGGAAGCGCCACTCGCCTTAGAATCGCCTGGACACGAGCGACAAGCTCTTCCAGGCTGAATGGCTTGGTGACATAGTCATCACCTCCGGCGGCGAGTCCGGAGACCTTGTCCTCTGTGGCATCTCTAGCCGTCAGGAACAGGACCGGCGTCGTGTCACCGCTCTCTCGAATCCTGCGGCAAACCTCTACGCCCGCCAAGTCGGGCAGCATAACGTCCAAAATGATGATGTCGTAACGGTTCGAAAGCACCTTGAATACAGCCGAGGCACCGTCATGGACCGTATCGACGCTGAACCCCTCATACGACATGGCCGTCGAGATCAGCTCTGTAATCGAGTGCTCGTCGTCCACTACCAGCACTTTTTGCCCTGCATTGGTCAATTGGTCACCGGCCTACCCGATCGATCCACCGACGCTTACCCGCTCTCACGCTGAAGGTTCCTACCCGGTGTTTTGATTTGCCAGCTGGTGACGACCTCAATTCCGACGGCCATGATCATCAAGCTAATCACTTCGATCAGCGATTCGGCGACCCCCTTGTCGATCCCTTCTCCCAGGGTCAGCGCTCCAATGAGTATTGATGCAAGGGGATCCACAACCGTAAGAATCGGAAGAGTATCGGATAGTGATCCTGCCTGGAACGAGCTCTGAACAAGGAGCAACGTCAGTGCGCCAAAGACCACCAGGGCATATGGGTACCACGTCGTCAAGACTGCGCCAACGGATCTCGTAGAGATGGTCCTCGAAGTCACCTGCATCAGCGCAGCACCCAGCCCATAAGCTATGCCGCTGGCAAGGGCAAGGGTCTGGGCTTTCCGACGGGGGCTCTTCAGCCTGCGGGAAAGGAGCATCAGGCCACCCGTGGAGACCACGACAATCGATACGGTTACGTACCAAGCAAGTGCCGAGGCGCTTGATCTGCCTGGTCCCGGGCTGGCAGCCAGCTCAAACGATGTCAGTCCAACGATGACCAGCAAAGCTCCGAACAGCTCACGAACCGAGACCCTTCTTTTGGCCAACAGAGCGCCAAGCGGAAGGGCGAACAGCAGCCCAGTCACCAAGAGTGGCTGAACGAAAAGGAGGGATGCATGCCCAAGCGCAATGAATTGCAGGACGAATCCAACTATGTCGGCTAATATTCCCAATAACCAGATTGGGCTGGTCGCCAGACCCAATAGGAGCTTTGGTTTCATGGAGTGATCAGGCGAAAGGTCTGAAGCTTCATGGTGCTGAAGCACTGACGCAAGCGCATATGCGAGCGCAGAAGCAAGAGTAATCACCATTACCATTGGACATAACGATACGATGTCTGAAGGCCAATGGCGGAATGACCGCACAGAGAGAAAGTGAAACCAGAAGTCAACATGAAGCCTCACCTCGGAGAAGGTGGACTAGCTGACTTGCCTAAGGTTGAAGAGGGACCGGCTGGAGAGCGGGTTCTCATTGTTTCCGCGAGCATGGGCGCAGGGCATGATGGAGCCGCACGCGAGCTTGCACACCGGCTCGAACGCCGGGGTTGCACCACCAAGACCATCGACTTCTTGGACTGCGCCAAGGGAGTCGGCCCACTGATCAAATGGGTATACGAATTCCAGCTCAAGGCCGCGCCTTGGTCATATGAAATCATTTACAGGGTATTTTTCAAGATACCGAGTCTTTATGAACCTCTAGTGCGGCTTACGACAAGGGTGGCAGGGCGGCGAATTCGCAAGGCGGCAGCCGAATTTTCAGCTGACTCGATAGTCACGACATATCCTCTGGCCTCCCTGGCACTGGGTTTTGATCGCCAAAGAGGGAAGATTTCCGTCCCGGTGACGACTTTCGTAACGGATTTTGCCGTGCACCCGCTTTGGGTACATCCCGGAGTGGACCTCAATCTTTGCGTTCACACCCAACCGGCGCGGAAGGCCGCTGAGGCCACCGGACGGACCTCCTTGGCACCAGGTCCCCTGGTCCCAGAGAAATTCGGAAACAAGCTGCCGGAGCGTTCCACCTCTCGTAAACAATTCGGCATACCCGAAGACGCCAAGGCTGCCCTGCTTGTAGCGGGTTCCTGGGGAGTAGGTGAATTGGAGGCGACTTTCGACGAAATTGTCAGCTCCACTGACTATGTTCCAGTCGCCATATGCGGGAACAACCGGCGCCTGGAGGCAAAGCTCAAAACCAAGGGCACGGGCATTATCTTGGGATGGACTGACTCGATGCCGGCCCTAATGGCGTCCGCAGACGTCCTGATCCAGAACGCTGGAGGCCTGACATGCATGGAGGCCTTCTCCGCAGGTGTACCCGTCATAACGTATCGACCTATCCCGGGACACGGGATTGAGAACGCCAAGGAAATGGAAAGGGCGGGAGTAGCCCCATACGTCCATACGCTCCCGGATTTGGTTTCGCTTCTAAACTCACTCACTCCGGAACAAGCCAGTCGCACCGCCCAAGCCGCTAAATCCTGTTTCGCCGGGGACGCAGCCGTAACCGTTCTTGCAACAATCAAGAGGCACAAGATAGAGCAGGCCCTAGGCCTCGGAGAAGCAGCATTCGCGGCTTCCGGCTCGGCAACTTCAGAACGCGTGACAGCAGGAGTCCATTCAGGTACCGGCGAGACTTCTCAAGGCGCGACAATCACAGAAATATCTGCTGAGCGTGAACATTCAGCGAGGAGACGAAGCAGGGGCAAGAAGGCAGGAAGGATCGGCGCAACCACCGCCCGTCGCGCTGGGGCGGTCGCTGCTGGAGCCGTTCTCGCATATGGTGGCGCAAATGTCGCAATCAATGCTGCCGTAGCCCACGGCGTGGACGTTGCATCTGCCGCTCCTGGTCAAAAGGATGCCTTCGTGGGCGTTCGCCTAGGGCCGCAATCACTTGAGGATCCCTCTACGGCTCCCGTACTCTCGTCGTTTGGCGTATCGGCGATAGTCGGCGGTCAGCTCGCCATCAGGGAAGCGGCATTAGTGACCCGCCTATCGGAAAGCGGAATAAGCGTCGAGAACGGCG
Organism: Acidimicrobiales bacterium; assembly: GCA_027451785.1. Classification (GTDB taxonomy): domain Bacteria; phylum Actinomycetota; class Acidimicrobiia; order Acidimicrobiales; family JAKAVM01; genus DAIDIS01. The sequence continues at coordinate 7,226 of DAIDIS010000120.1, read as the reverse complement.
GTTGGGACTGGGACTCGGGCAATCACTCTCTCGACTACATGATTCCTGATCCGTTCATTGCCAAGTCCTCAAGCGCAATCGGTAAAGTCGTGGGTGAGCACCCTCATTTCTACGTGCCTACCTCCGGAGTGAACGGATTTGCCATCCCCGCGGCAAGGCTCGCCCATGAGCAGATCGTGCGGGCGACATTCGGGATGAATGGATCCTGGCATCTCCCTTCACAGATTAAGCCAGGCCAGATATTCGTTATTGACGGCCGACATTTGAGTTCAACGATGATTCAAGAGCGCCTAGCCGATATTGAACAGAGAGCCACCGCCGACGGCATCAAAGTGGCTCCCTTAAGTTCACTGCGTTAGGGCATCTCCGCCCTCAGGAAGGCAATTCGCTGAAGAGAGTTACGTCATTGGCAATTGGGGCCGCCGCAGCGGGAGCTGTCGCACATTCCCTCCCTGCGATCAGTGCCGTTCCGTTCGTACGAAAGCTCGCCCTAAAGTCCCTGGCCGGACAAGGCGATTCCGCCCATGTCGCCCTTACGTTCGACGATGGTCCAGACCGATCGTCTACGCCCCAAATACTGACAGAGCTTGATCGGCTTGGAATAAGAGCAACCTTCTTCATGCTTGGTTCTATGGCCGAAAAATCGGGGGGGTTAGCTAGGGAGATTTTCGACGCCGGTCACGAAGTAGGCCTTCATGGATACGAGCACCGAAATCACTTGTTCAGGTCCGGAGCCTGGGTCTTGTCCGACCTCAAGAGAGGGAAGGCGGCATTGGAAGACTCTGTTGGCGGTCCTATTCGATGGTTCCGCCCGCCATACGGAGTTATATCGAGTGGAACGGTATTTGCGGCTCACCGCCTTGACTTGGAAACCGTTCTTTGGTCGACCTGGGGCCGCGACTGGAGAGCAAAAGCGACTCCCGAGACTGTCTTGACTGACGTCTTGAAGGGAATCGGACCGGGAGGGACGATACTTCTCCATGACTCCGATTGCACTTCGTCGCCGGAGTCATGGCGGTCGACGTTAGGTGCCTTGCCGAAAATCGTTGACGCCGTATCCCAGAATGGCTGGGTCGTTGGTCCTCTTCGCGACCATGCGATCCATTCTGCCGCCTGAAACCGTCCTAGCTGCCTTCGCCCTTCGATAACCAGGTCGCCGCCCTCCGACCCCGGCTCCCCTGCCAAATCTCGCTGGCAATGACTTGGATGATTCCAGCTACCGGAATCGCCAACAGTGCTCCCGCAAAACCAAGTATCTCAGCGCCGAATAGCACAGCCAACAATGTCCACAAAGGATTGAGTGCCATCGTCTTGCGCATGACGACTGGATTCAGCAAATGATTCTCCACCTGCTGGTATACAAGAAATACCGCCAGGGTAACAACTGCCGCAACCCATGAGTGAGACAGTGCAATCAGTACCGTTGGCACCCCGGCGATCAAGCCACCGATAAGCGGCAAGAGGTCAACCAACGCCACCCACAGGCCAAGGACGAATGCATACGGGACACCTAATGCAGTTAAGTCGACAAATACAATCACTCCGGCGATCATCGAAGTCGCCAAGTTACCTACAACATAACCCACGACCGAGCCGATCATCCGGTTGGCAACACGGTAGGCAACCTCCTTGCGGTCTTCGCTCAAAAGGTCTACTGCTCCGCTGAACATCCTTGGCGCCTCTAAAACCGCAAACAAAGCGATTACGGCTACCACCGCTGTATCGATAGCCAAGTGGTATGCGGTCGAAAAGATGACCTGCCCGGCAGCCAGGACTCCAGAACCGAATGTCGATCCAAGTCTCGTTAGGTCTCCTTGGAGTTTGGAGGCATTCTTCGAGACATACTTCTCAAGGTGCCAACGCCGGATCAAGTGCCCTGCAAAGCCATTACCATTCTCTGCCTGCTTGACGTAGGCGGGTATCGTCTCGGCAAAATGGATGCCCGCTGTGATGGCGGGCACAACCAGCAGATAGATGATTCCGATTAGAGCGAGAGTCCCGCAAAAGAAAACAATAGTTGTTGCAATCCCCCGGCTCATGCCTTTGGAGGTCAGCCAAGACACCGGCGGATTTAGTACAGCTGCGACGAACATTCCAATCGCGACCAGGATGAGCATGGAACGGAGACGCCAAAGAAGGGCCAATACCAAGGCCGTAGCTACGACCGAAGCTATCGTCGCAAAAATCGTCTTGTACGGAATCTTGGCGGCCTTGTCGATCGGCTTAGGATTCACTCGTATAGTCAAGCGCGAAACAGAGCCCGGGAGTTGGACCCGCAGCAACAAGAAGGTCGCCCTTTCGAGGCATTCCTTGCCCATATGCGTCACTGTCGAGCCAATGGAAAGTAAGGTTTCTCAGTGATTTCCCGATACACGAGCCGCGCAGTCGTTGACCTTCAAGGGGTCGGCATGGCGCGCTCGGGTAAGGCCATTCTTTCGGGAATCGACTTTACGGTTCTTCCAGGAGAACAATGGCTCGTGTTCGGTCCAAACGGTGCCGGTAAGACAACGATGCTTTCTGTTGTGTCTGCCCGGGCGCACCCGACGACAGGCAAAGCCATTATCCTGGGAGAAGAATTAGGCCGAACCGATGTTCGGGTCCTCAGGCGTCGCATCGGGCTTTCCAGCCCGTTTCTGGCCCGCCAGTTCCGCCCAAACCAACTTGTTGAAGAAGTGGTAATGACGGGAAGGAAGGGCGAGCTGGAGACGTGGTGGTCGGAATATGACGACAGCGACCTCGAAGAGGCTACAAGGATCCTCTGTTCTCTTGGAATGGGCGACTTCGTCGGCAGAGAGTTTTCAACCCTTTCGTCCGGCGAACTGCGAGAGGTCCAAATCGCCAGGGCAATAGTTGGCAACCCAGAGCTTTTGATACTCGATGAGCCGGCAGCTGGGCTCGACCTGGGCGCTAGAGAACGGCTGCTTGAAATGATGCCGAAGCTCCTTGCGGATCGAACATCAACGATTTTGGTAACGCACCATGTAGAAGAGGTGCCCCCTGGGATCACCCACGGATTGCTCCTGTCCGGGGGGGCAGTCGTGTCAAAGGGTCCGATCGAAGAGTCCATCACCTCAGATACCCTGTCGGCGACTTTCGGTATTCCCCTTGAATTGAGCCGGAGCAATGGCCGAATGTCGTGCAGGCTATCGAGCCGGGACTCCTCTGGATCGCTTGGGCCGGCTAGTCGATGACTCCGGGATCGGAGAACTCGGGGGAGAACTCGGGGGACGACATGGTGAGCAACCCGCAAGTGCCCAATCGCTCGAAAAGGGCCAAAAGGCCAAAGCACCGACTTCCATTCCCGGTAAGCGTTGCATTGACTCTGGCTACGCTCTTTTTGATTGGGAAGTTTCTTCTCCTCCCGAAGCTGAAAGCCAACAGCGGCCACTTCGACGCGTTGGCACACGTCAATCCTTGGTATCTCATCCTTGGTATGGCATTGGAAGTCGGGGCACTCATCGCATATGCGCTCCTGACCAGGACCGTATTGCCGAACAACCGCCTCTCGTTTTCCAAGATTTTCCGAATCGACCTTTCGACTCTTTCAATCAGTCATATCGTGCCCGGCGGCACTGCGGCCGGTACCGCTCTCGGGTTCCGTCTCCTCTCGGCCAGCGGCTGCTCGTCCGCCGACGCAACTTTTGCTCTTTCGATCCAGGGGGTCGGCTCTGCACTGGTATTGAATGCTCTGTTGTGGCTGGGCCTGATTGCTTCCATTCCCCTCAAGGGCCTCAACCCGCTCTACGCCTCAGCAGCGGTCATCGGAGTATTGCTGTTGGGGGCTTTCGGCGGAGTGGTTTTCTTGCTGACCGAAGGCCGACAGCGCGCCGTCGGCATCGTGAAACGGACCGCCGGACACCTGCCCTTCGTGGATGGCGACAGGGTCGAGCGCGCGTTCAGGCAGCTTGCAGAACGCCTTGTGGAGATGGGCAAAGACCGTCGGCTCCTCTTCCGGGCCGTCTTTTGGGCCGCAGCGAATTGGGCCTTGGACGCAGCTTCGCTCTGGGTGTTCCTGCTTAGCTTCGGGCACACAACGCTTCCGCCCTATCTCCTCGTTGCATACGGCCTGGCCTATGTGTTGGCGTTCATCCCCATCACCCCGGGAGGGCTCGGAATCGTAGAAACAGCGCTTGTATACGTGTTGGTCGGCTTCGGTTCTCCCCACGCCGACACGCTTCTCGCAGTTCTCTCTTACCGGACCGTGAACTTCCTACTTCCCATCCCGATCGGCGCAATTGCCTACCTGTCGCTTAAATTCGACAGTGCAGTCTCCGACTCAAGAAACAAAGCCAGCCTTAAGGATCTTGCCTCAACGGCTAGGCGGGATGCAGAGCCCATTTCGGTCTGGGCTGAAAAATTCGGCTTTTGGCGCAAACGAAGTAACGATAGCGAGGCCGAAGGAAGCGACAACAAGGAACCGCCCCCAGGCTGAGGTAATGCTGCAATAGACCTAACTTTGGTCCCTTAGCTCCCCCACGGCTTCCTTCAAAACCTTCAAACGCGTTGCCAAGTCGATCTCAGCGCTTGGCGGACCAATTGCATCGAACCCAAGGAGAATCGACTCTGCCTCTTGCGCTGATGCCTCAAGACGTGTGATATCGGGATCCAATTCGTCCACAAACTTGCGCTTCAGGTGCCGATCCTCACGTTCAATGGCAATCAGCTTCATGTCGATCCTTACCGCATCCGCTTCGATCTCACCGATTAATGCCGTGAGAACTGCGGGAAGATCGCCAACACTTCCGCGAGCTGTTGCAAAGCCCGAGTCGATCGCGTATTGGCGTACCCTGGCCTGTAACGACCGGATCGAGCGGAGAATCCGCTTGTGAGCTAGTGCAGGAGGAGTAATAGACCATCTCCAAGCCAGTGGCGGAGACGCCTTCGCACCCGGAACGATGAGAATAGGCTGCTTCAATTTTCTGAAAAACAGCGCCAAGGTCAGTCCCCCGAGGGCAATCGGGGCGACAACGACTACGACCACAATCTCCAATAACAACCGCATCAGCCGGTCTCCTGCCCTTTGTCTCGATCTTCTCCGGTTCCTGGCTCTCCTTCTCCGCTCCTGGCGGGCGGACCGGGTGGGATCAGGTCCGCAATTTGGCCGATACGCCGCCTTGCCTGGATCGGCGGTGCAACCTCAATGGTTCTTCGCCTGGCATCCTTCTCCAACGCAAGCTCCGCCAACCGGAACTGCGCGTTCACTCCCTTGACTGTTGGAGTCCGCATCCAATTTCCGTCCGGCTGCAATTGCCAGGACCATGTGTCGTCGGATAGCTCGACGCCCAGGATGGTCTCCACCGTCTGGACGAGTTCCGGGTCACTGACCGGAGTGAGAACCTCGACTCTGTGATCCAGATTTCGCTCCATAAGGTCAGCAGACCCGATATACAAAGATGGAGACGAGCCGCTTACGCCCCCGAACGAGTAGATACGCGAGTGCTCTAGAAATCTCCCTACAATCGACTTCACTCGAATTGTCTCGGAGAGCCCGGCTATTCCCGGCCTCAAACAGCAAATCCCGCGCACCAAAAGATCGATCTCGACCCCCGCCGAGGACGCTTCATAGAGAGCGTCGATCAAAATCGGGTCGGTCAGGCCATTCACCTTGATCACTATTCGACCCTCTGACCCAAGTACAGCCTGGTGCTCGATCAACGAGATCAACTTCGGGCGCAAGAAGGCAGGGGCAACAACGATCTTCCGGTAGTTTGAATGTCTCGAATAGCCGGTCAGGAAATTGAATAGCTCTCCAAGGTCACTTCCGATATCCGGGTCAGAGGTGAGAATTCCCAGGTCCTCGTAAAGCCTCGCCGTCGAAGAATTGTAATTGCCGGTTCCTATGTGGCAATAGCGGCGGATGCCTCCCTCCTCCTCCCTCACCACAAGGGAAATTTTCGCATGGGTCTTCAGCCCGACAAGACCGTATACAACGTGAACTCCCGCTTCTTCGAGCGCTCGTGCCCAGGCTATGTTGCGTTGCTCGTCGAACCTAGCCTTCAGTTCGATCAAGACGGCAACCTGCTTGCCGGACTCTGCTGCCCGGATCAGGGCCTTCACGATCGGGCTATCGCCGTTAGTCCTATAGAGGGTTTGCTTGATCGCAAGTACCTTAGGGTCAGCGGCCGCTGACGTAATAAACCGCTCGACCGAGGCCGCAAACGACTCATACGGATGATGAACCAATACGTCACGTTCTGAAATAACGGAGAATATGTCGTTCGTCTCGCCGTCGGGCGTCGTGAGGCGAGGAGGAGGAATAGGCGACCATTTCGCTTCACGGTGCTCCGGTATCTCCAGCGAGCACAAGGACCAGAGGCCGCCAAGTCCCAATGGCGGCTTCACCCTGTAGACATCCTCCGAACCAATCTCCAGCTCGCGGATCAATAGCTCTTCAACCTCATCCGATGCCAAAGCGTCGAGTTCCAGCCTCACGGCGCGGCCGAATCTGCGCCTCCTAAGCTCCATCTCGAGAGCCGACAGCAGGTCCTCGGCCTCGTCTTCCTCAAGAGTGAGGTCGGCATTACGCGTGACCCTGAATACGCAGGTTTCACCAATCTCCATGTCGGGGAAGAGGTAGGAGAGGTGAGCGGCCATAACCTGCTCCAAAGGAATGAACTTGAGCACCTTCGGCGGGCCTGGCGGATTACTTCCGGGCCCAATAACCCCACTTCCGATTGCCATAAATCTTGGCAGCAATGGTGGGACCTTGACCCTTGCAAACCTTTTCTCGTTGCTCATATTGTCAGTTACGGTGACGCCCAGATTCAACGAGAGGTTCGAAATGTAGGGAAACGGATGCCCCGGATCGACCGAAAGCGGCGTCAAAACCGGAAAGATGCGGTTTTCGAAAACAGACGTGAGTTCGGATTGTTCCGAAGGGGTCAAAGAGCCAAAACTGACAATCTCGATTCCCGCTGAACTCAGAGTTGGAACGACCTCACCGAAAAAGACCGCCTCCTGCCTCTCGACAAGCTCTGAGACCATCTTACGGACCGCCGAGAGCTGCTCGGCCACTGTCATGCCGTCAGGCGAGCGAGAACTCACTCCCGCTGCCATCTGGTCTTTGAGACCCGCTACCCTCACTTGGTAAAACTCGTCCATGCCATCCGAGAAGATCGCCAGAAACCTGGCACGCTCAAGCACCGGCACTCTTTGGTCGCTGGCGACGTCAAGGATTCTCCTCGCAAACTCCAGCCACGAAATCTCTCTGTTGATATAGCGGGTTT
>DAIDIS010000119.1 GCA_027451785.1 Acidimicrobiales bacterium | reverse complement strand
GAGGGCCAAAAGACCGGCGCCTTCGAGATTGTCGACGCCCTCGGTGAGGCTCCCGATTACCACTTCATTCCGGTAGGCAACGCAGGGAACATCACCGCGTATTGGAATGGGTATAGCGAGTACGAAAAGACGGGCTTGTCGACTAAGCGGCCCAAGATGATGGGATTTCAAGCTTCGGGCGCTGCACCGATAGTCCTTGGGGAAGTGGTGCCATTCCCCGAAACCGTTGCGACAGCGATTCGTATCGGCAACCCCGCCTCTTGGAAGGGTGCACTTGCCGCAGCCGAAGAGTCCGGCGGGAAAATCGACATGGTAACTGATGCGGAGATTTTGGAGGCCTACAGGCTCCTGGCGTGCCGGGAAGGCGTGTTCTGCGAGCCTGCTTCAGCCGCCTCTGTTGCCGGGTTGATCAAGGCGAAGGACCAAGTGCCCGAGGGCTCCAAAGTGGTCTGCGTACTCACGGGGCATGGCCTGAAGGACCCCGATATTGCCATCTCGCAGATCGCGCCTCCCGTAGCGGTGGACGCCGACAGCGCTTCTGTTCGCAGAGCGCTTGGAATATAGGATGACTCGGGTGAATCCTTTGCAGGGTCCTCAATTGCGGTCTCCCAGTCGAATCTCCTGGGTTAGCGCGGCCGGGAGGGAGGGACGCAGACGCTCGTCGAGTGTTGCGATTGGTTGTGGCCTAGCCGGGATTGCGGTGCTTCTGGCTTCTTGTTCTTCGACTCCGACAAGTCATGGCGTCGGTGCGTCCGCAACGGTGGTTGGTGCTCCCGGTGGCATCTCGTCGGCCAGCAAGACCGCAGCTTCGGCGCTGGAGCAGGCTGTTACGAAAACCACCGCGTATCGCACTGCGGCCGTGAACGTCTCGGATGCTCTTTCCGGTGACTACCTGGCTGGGCTTTCCCCCGCCGACTCTCCCGTCGGGGGAGTTGGGACCTACGAGTTCCTTGACAAGACCGGCTCGTCCGGAATCGGTACTTTGAGAATGAACCTGCCACTGATTGGGGACAGCTCGGTGATCGTGGACGGGACAGACCTGTATACCGCCCCGACCGTCAAGGAAAACGGGGCACTCAATCTTGGGAAGCCCTGGATCAAATATGACCTCAAATACCTGGCCGAGTCCTCCAATGGTGGAGGTGGAACAGGCCAGATGACCGAGAGCCTCTGGGGGTCTATGACCCAGCCCCTTACCTATCTCAACGCTCTTGTTCCGGGAACGGCTCAACAGATCGGCCCTTCAAGCGTCAACGGCGTAGAGGCCACGGAGTACAAGGCTGTAGTGGACGCCAACAAAGTTATCGAGCACGGATCGGTCGTCCAACGCTATGCGATAAGCCAGCTCGTGCTCGGCTCGGCATCCACCACCTTCCCAGTGAACGTGTGGTTGGACTCCAAGGGCAGGGTGACGAAGATTCAGTACTCGATCTCGCTTGGAACCGGGGATTCGACAGCCGGTTCCGCTACTACGTCGACTTCGGACGCCTCCGGAGGCATTGCAGGCACAAGCGCCGCTAACCCAGCCGCCGCCAACCCCACTGGTACTGACTCGACCGGCGCAAACCCACCTGGCACCAACTCGACGGGGACAGCAAACCCTGTAATGGCATTGTCGGGAACTCAGGACGTGACTGTATCCCTAACCGATTTCGGTGTCCCCGTTCAGGTGATCCCACCTTCCGCGGGCTCGTATACCGATTTTTCTCAGTTCCTGGTCACCTCGGCGGCGAAGGGTACACCGAACACGCTCTTTTTTGGAAGGTACGTCGGATAGCTTGACGATCGACTTGGGCGAGTCCAGTCGGGTACACCTAGCCGAATCCTTGGAAGTCCTCAAGGGCCTCCCCAGCGGTGCTTTCCAGATGGTTTACACGGACCCGCCGTTCAATACGGGAAAAACCCAAAAGCGCCTTACTCTGTCCACGAAGCGAGATCCTCAAGGAGAAAGGGTTGGGTTTCAAGGAGAGCGATACTCTTCGAGCATCGAGGCCAGCCACTCCTATGAGGATGCCTTTGACGACTACTTGGCGTTTCTGGAGCCCAGAATCGTGGAAGTTCACAGACTCCTGACCGGATCAGGAACCTTCTATCTCCACCTCGATTACAGAGAGGTCCATTACGCCAAGGTCTTGGCGGACGAGATATTCGGGAGGGAGTGCTTCTTGAACGAGATCATTTGGGCTTATGACTATGGGGCCAGGACAAATAAGCGTTGGCCGCCGAAGCACGACAACATTCTTGTCTACGTAAAGGACCCTTCGGCATATTTCTTCGACAACGATTCGGTGGACAGGGAGCCCTATATGGCACCGGGTCTCGTGGGGCCCGACAAGGCGGCAAAGGGAAAGCTCCCCACGGATACTTGGTGGCATACCATCGTTCCAACCAACGGCCAGGAAAAGACCGGCTACCCAAGCCAGAAGCCAGAGGGAATCGTGAGACGGATGGTTGCTGCGTCATCGTCGCCTGGCGACTGGGTTCTGGATTTCTGCGCCGGGAGTGGAACATTGGGAGCCGTGGCGTCGCAGATGGGGAGAAAATTCGTCCTGATCGACCAGAACCCCGTTGCCTTTCAAGTCATGAGAAAGCGACTCGGCGAGAGTGGGGTCGAGTATTTCGAAGGCCGAAGCTCCCCACCTTCTATCGATGTTGCGAATACCCCGCCGGATTGAAAATCGGCTTGTCCTGACTGCGTTCGCTAAGTGCTTTCGGAAACGAGGAACGGGCGGATGAATCCCACGGCTACAGGGATGGTCGTCAGCCTTGAGGCTCCTGCGATCCCTGCTGGTAGTTGTTTGGTTGATTGAGCCCGCCGGGATTGATTGATGATCCGGGTATCTGCAAGGGAAGGGTGGTGGTTGTTGGAGCGCGTGAAGTTGTTGTCGAGCCCGGAGTCGGCGTGCCGCCCCCGCAAGACGAAAGCATCAATGCCAATGCGGCTGACCCGATAAGCAAAGTCTTCTTGTAGTCGCTTGCGCGTAGATCGCTCTTCAATTGACCGTTCTTAATTCCAACCACCGCCCATTATCTTCAACAGGTGGTCCCGAGTGGTGAATCCCACGTCTTCGGTCGCCATTTCAAGAACCACGCCAAGCCGTCTCGCCAGCTGGAAGTGGCTGCAACTGATCCACCTGTTGGAAGCGGCTCCGAAAGACCCACCACCGGGCCGGGCCACGATCCTTGTGCTGTAAACGGGTATCAGCCAGCGGCGGAAATCGACTGAGCGACCGCTCGGGTGCGCACGAATTCGAGTAATTGCGCCTCTGGCAGTGGCTTTGAAAAGTGATAACCCTGAAGGAGGTCGAAGCCAAAAGCAGTCATTCGTCCCGCGCACTCTTCATCCTCCACTCCTTCAGCCACAGAGCGCAGCCCAAGCCGTTTTGCCAACTCACACACGGACCTTACGATCGCCTCGTCTGCCGGCGACGTGGCCGACCGCTTCACAAAGCCCATGTCCACCTTCAGTTCGTCCAATGGCAGTTGCGGGAGAATCGCCAGAGACGTATACCCAACCCCGAAGTCGTCGATGGAAACTTCGACGCCCGCGTCGTGAAGCGGTTGGAGCAGCTTTACCGCCAGAAGAAGATCGGAAGCGGCAGCGGTTTCGGTAACCTCAACGACCAATCCGTGTGATGGTATCTTTCGGATGCTCAGCTCGGAGAGTATCCACTCTGCCAAGTCGGGCTTGGTAAGCGTCTTGGCGGAGAGATTGATGGACACGGGGATGTCGAGACCTTCTTTT
>DAIDIS010000118.1 GCA_027451785.1 Acidimicrobiales bacterium | reverse complement strand
GTTGGGCTCATTCCTGCTTGCGTTGCTGTTCTTGGCTCCACCCGCCACGTTGATTGCCTACGTGATCGCATATCACCCTCAAGAGACAATGTTGGCCGCATCGGTAGCAGTGCCCTACGGAGTCGCAATCTGGAAAGGAGGGCTCGTCGTCTCTCGCTCAAAGCTCTCCGGCCGCGACGCTAAGGTCCTTGAAATTCTCTCAAACTAAAAGAGCTGGCCGCATGCGTTAGGCGGGTTCCCCTTGTGAAATCGGCGAAATATCTAGCTCGCGGGCCTCAAGCCCCCAAGACAGCTTCGAGGATTTCCTCGGATGCGTCAAAGTTGGCATACACATTTTGGACATCGTCGTGATCTTCAAGTGCGTCAATCAGCCTGAGGACTTTCTTTGTCTCGCCTTCCTCGGTCAACTCGATCACAGTTGATGGGACCATCGTCAAGTCGGAGCGCTCGACGCTAAAGCCGGCGCCCTCCAGCGCCGTCCTCAACTCATGAAGCTTGTCTGTCGGACACGTCAACTGGATGAAATCACTCGTTTTGGTCAGGTCATCGGCACCGGCGTCCAAAGCCACCAACATCACCTCGTCCTCGTCGAGGTTTCCGGGAAGAACAACGACCCCCGCCCGATTGAACTGCCAAGAGACGGCGCCGGGCTCTGCGATCGAGCCACCGCTTTTCGAGAAAATGCTCCTGATCTCGGCACCGGTCCGGTTCCTGTTGTCGGTTAGACACTCGACATAAACAGCAACCCCAGCCGGTGCGTAACCCTCATAAGCGATCGCTTCATAACGGACACCCTCAAGATCGCCGGTCCCCCTTTTGATGGCACGCTCAATAGTGTCCAGGGGAACCGACGAGTCCCGAGCCTTCTGGTACATGGTACGGAGGCTGGAATTCGAGTCCAGGTCACCGCCCCCTTCTCGAGCAGCAACCTCCACCTGTCGGATCAGCTTTGCAAAGAGCTTTCCGCGCGTCTTGTCGAGCGCCGCCTTCTTGTGCTTTGTAGTTGCCCACTTCGAATGGCCCGACATCTCAGGTTCTCCTCATCTGGTTGATCCGGTCGAAGATCGCTCGACCGAAACACACATTTTAAGTAGTTCGCCGTGTACTCGCCCATCGTGCGTAAGCTCAGGATGGAAAGCCGTTGCCATCACGTTCCCTTGGCGGAGGGCAACCGGGACTTGGGCGGAACTTCCCCCGAAGGAACCATAGGCAAGTACTTCCACGTCTTCGCCCTTCCTGGTAACCAAGGGCGCTCTGATGAATATCGCTCTCATCGGTACATCCGAGCCGTCGAATTCGAGGTCCTCCTCGAAAGAGGATACCTGCCGCCCAAACCCGTTGCGCCTCACCGAAATATCCAAAAGCCCAAAAGATATTTGGTCCGGGCGGCCATCTTCGATATCGCTTGCCAGCAGAATCATTCCCGCGCAGGTCCCCAGCACTGGCAAGTTCGATTTCAGAAGTTCGGTCATAGGCTGGACGAGACCCGAAGAGAGCATCAGCATCGAAAGCGTGGTCGACTCCCCACCCGGCAGGACAAGGGCGTCAATTCCCTCAAGATCCGACGGCCTCCTGATCTCCTTCGAGCGCGCCCCGAGATCGCACAATGCCGCCTCGTGCTCCCTTACATCCCCCTGGAGAGCAAGGATGCCGACTAGCGGTGAGGCTTTGCTCACCATCCCCTTTCGGCCATGCGCACCGAGATATCCCGCAAGTCATCGCCTCGCATGGCATCGCCAAGGCCGCGGGACACTTTTGCGATGATGTGCGGGTCACGGAAATGTGCAGTTGCCTCAACGATTGCCTTTGCCATTGTCGAAGGATCCGAGCTTTTGAAGATTCCCGACCCGACAAACACAGCCTCGGCTCCAAGTTGCATTGCGAGCGCTGCGTCGGCCGGAGTTGCCAGGCCACCAGCGCAAAATAGCGGCACCGGTAGTCGTCCTCCTTGAGCAACCTCGCTAACGAGGTCATAGGGCGCCCTGAGCTCTTTGGCCCAACCGAACAGCTCCTCCGGCTTGGCGGCCTGCAGCCTGCCGATGTCACCGAGGATGGATCGGAGGTGCCTGACTGCTTCGACGACGTTTCCGGTACCGGCCTCTCCCTTGGAGCGGATCATTGCCGCACCTTCACTTATTCTCCGCAGCGCCTCTCCCAGGTTGGTGGCACCACATACGAATGGTACGGAAAACTCCCACTTGTCGATGTGGTAGTCCTCGTCCGCCGGCGTGAGGACCTCGGACTCATCGATGTAGTCGACTTCCAGCGCCTGAAGAACCTGAGCTTCCACAAAGTGTCCAATCCGCGCCTTCGCCATGACGGGAATGGTCACCGCTTCCTTAATACCTTCAATCAGGCTGGGATCGCTCATCCTGGCGACGCCTCCGTCTCGCCTAATGTCCGAAGGCACCCTTTCCAACGCCATGACCGATACTGCACCGGCATCTTCGGCAATCTTGGCCTGCTCGGCATTAACGACGTCCATAATCACGCCGCCGCGAAGCATTTCCGCCAAGCCTCGCTTAACCCTGTAGGTACCGGTTTCGGGGTTGCTCCCGTTAGAACTAGTGGTCTCCATGCACGTCGATTTTAGCCGGGATCAGAATTCGTGAAGAATCTGGATCCGCTGGTCGAATGTTGCGCCGGGTTCCGCCATCAACGCAAAGCCGCCGTCTCGCACCTGAGTCTCCAAAGCCGAGATCAGTGCCGGCGGATAACGAGTTACCTTGACTGCATCAAAGTCCGCCAATTCAGCCCCACGGCCGCCGAGCTTCCTACCACCGTTTGATTCGGAGTTGACCCGCCGCTTAATCGAAAAAGACCAAAGGAAGGATGCGACGGTTGCAGGAATAAAGTCCCAACCCTTGATCCGGGCGAGTCCACGAGCCAGCAATGCCTCCTGCTCAATTCTGTCGAGCCTCCCGGCCAGGCCGGTAGTTACCACTAGAAGAGCAGTGCTTTCGCTGGTACCTATTGCCGTACAGTCGCACCGGGGGTCCTCCACGATCCAAATTTGCGGCTTCGGCACTCCGAAAGACGACGAGAGCCCGTCCACAAGATTGACGATTCCCGGCGCCTCCTTCTGACCGATTATCCTAGCATTCAATGACTTCAGGACCGATTCAGCGGCGTATTTGCGAATTCCAAAATATATGGCAGCGCCGATACCCACCCCAATCGGCAACCCAACATATAACGGCACAACGATTGCACCGGCTACCGAAATAACTACAAATGCCACTGCTCCAGGAAAAGCGGCCATAGCCACAGCTGCCCGGTAGTTTGCCTTTCTGACAGACTCGATGCTGTCGGCGCCGAGCGGTAAGGCGGCACCGGCCACTACAGCTGAACCGTAATCATCTGAACCGCGAGAGCGAAATTCACCAGAGCTTGGCCTGCCGCCTGCTCGCTCACCACTCCGTGCTACCCCACCGCCTTGCCCGGAGCGAGAGCGTGCGTCGCCGGTTCGTCCTCTGGCCTGAACCACTCCGGACTCACCTCCACTTCGCCTTGTGCCTTGTTGATGGCCTGGCGCACCCCGACGTTGACTTGACCGACCCTTGCTCATCTCGCCAACATTCTACGCCCGGTTGCGCCGGCGAAGCTGACTGCGGATAGAGAGAACCATTTTCGGCATCGCGTCACTTCGCTTCCAAGGCCTCTTCGTACAAGGCCTCATACTCGTCGACAAGGCGATCAATCGAGAAGCCTTCTGCTACTTTGATCCCGGATCGTACCTTTTCGGTTAAAATTTCGGGATTCTTAGCGAGTCCCCGTAGTGCCGACGCCAGGGATTCCGCCGAACCGCTCTTGAAGTAGGCAACTGACTCACCCGCGACCTTCCGGTAAGCGGGAATATCGCTGGCCAACACCGGGACACCCGCGGCCATCGCCTCAATCAGCACGACTCCGAAGGACTCCCCTCCGGTCGACGGAACACAGATTGCGTCAGCAGATCTCAGCTCATCCAGCAGCCGCTCACCGGATATGCTCCCCAGCCACTTGACGCCCGCCAATGACCTATAGCGATACATGAGTGGCGAAGTCAAAGGTCCCTGACCGGCAATCGAAAATGAAAACCGCTTACCGGCGTTCGCCGATTCGCGATCCGCTTCAATGGCTGCAGCTGCTTCAAGGAGTAAGCGGATTCCCTTCCTCTCCTCATGCCTTCCAACAAACAACACGTTGAATGCACCATTTCGCGCCGCATCCCTACCCCTATCGTTTGCTACTTCTCCGAATCGCCTTGTATCAACGCCGTTGAAAAGAACGCGAGGTGGTGCAGCACAAACGGCACTTGCTACATCGGCCGCAAGGTCCGAGACCGCCACCGCTCGACCCAACCTGCTTGTAATGCGACAGAGCAATGGCCCCAGCAA
Organism: Acidimicrobiales bacterium; assembly: GCA_027451785.1. GTDB lineage: Bacteria > Actinomycetota > Acidimicrobiia > Acidimicrobiales > JAKAVM01 > DAIDIS01. The sequence goes on along the minus strand of DAIDIS010000118.1, from coordinate 5,647 downwards.
GGCATAGAGGGCAGAGCTGCCAGCCATGTGAAATGTCCCAATTACGGGAGGCCTTGAGCCCATCAATGCCGCCAAGCTCGGACCCGGAACCAAAGGCTCATGGACGTGAGCGATGTCAGCCGTCTTCGCGGACAGTGTTCTTAAAGTCTTGATCGCAGAAGTGAAGAAAGGCGATATGGGTGCTATCGAACCATTCGATGGGATTTCCAACACCTTTGGCAAAGCCACTAGTGACACACCTTCGACCATAAGCTGCTGTGCGATCTCGGGCTGTTGAGTGGGTCCCACAACAGTTACATCGTGGCCCCTCCGGCAAAGTGCATTGGCAATCAGCACGACTTGTCCTTGCACACCGCCTGGGACGTCGAAGTTATATGGGCATACCTGGACGATTCTCAATGAGGCGACGCCCACGTGGTTGAGAACCTGAAAGTACCTCCCGAGACTCCCTGGCCGGGAGAACCGTCAGGAAACGTCGTCGCGTTAAAATTCGTAACCCACGGACGTGCGACAACAGCGGCAACAGAACGGTTTATCCACATGTAGGGAAGGTCTTTCGCAAGCTGCTTCGCTATACCTTGGTAGGCTTGAACTCGCTCGGTGTCGTCGGTCTTTTGCCTCCCGATGTCGAGGAGGAACTGGATCAACTGATCACTATTGCGAGCCATGTTCAGCGAGACCTGCCCAACCGGTAGAACGTTCTGGGTGGTCCACCACAGGTAGTTCTCGTCCGGATCCATGCACGAAAAGAGCTGAAGTGCGTCGGCATCGTATTCACCGAGGACGGCGTGAGCGAGGTAGGTGGTCTGCTCTGTCTGGGTGATCGACACATCGGCCCCAATTGCTCGCCACATTCCCTGCACCAACGTTATGGCATCGGTGTAGGTCGAGTCTCCGCTTGGAGCCCCAAGGGTGAATGAGACGCCTTTCCCGGTCTGCGCCTTGTACTGTGCGATCAATGCCTTTGCTCCAGGAAGGTCCAACTCGGGATAGCCGGACGGCGCATAGAATTTCGATCCCTTGACAAACGGCCCGTCGGCAAGCTCTCCGATGCCGGACAAAACGGTATCCACAACCTTTTGCCGATCCAGAGACTTGGCCAATGCTTGCCTCACCCTTAAGTCGTTCAGCGGCTCCTGGTCGAGGTTCAAAACGATGAAATTGGTATCAGGCTGACCAACCGTCGACTTCTCGTTATCGACGGTGATGAAATCGCTATTCGCCCTCAATGCGGCGATCGTTGCGTGGTCAGTCGTCGTTATGACGTCAACCCCACCCGAGAGCAGTGTCGCTTGCATCGAGGAAGGGTTCACAATCGGTCGAAATTCAATCGAGTCAAAATAAGGAAGCCCAGGACGCCAGTAGTGAGGGTTCCGAATTGCGGTGAAATGGTCGTTTTGGACCCACTCCTTATAGATGAACGGTCCTGTGCCAATTGGCCTGACCGTTCCTTGTGAGTTGGACTGAGATTGCCTCAACACGGCCAGGGCGGCGATATATCCGATCTGATCGGTTAGGTAATTTGGAAACACTACCCATGGGGAGCTCATGGTGAGCTGAACTGTAAGTGGGTCGACGATCGTGATCTTCTCGACTGCCGTGAGTGACTTGGCCGACAGACCCGAATTAAGCTGCGCCGAGAGATTTGCGTAAACCACATTTGCGTCCAAGGGCGAATTGTCGTGGAATACGATGTTTGGCCGAAGAGCAATTGTCCATACTGAATAGTCAGGAGATGGCGTTATTGACTGGGCCAGATACGGCCGGGCAATACCGTCCGGCGTGTATGCCGCCAAAGGATCGTAGACCGTCTCGCCATAGAGGTATCCGGTGGTGTCCCAGTCCGCATTGGTTGGGTCGAAGGAGTCAATCTCGCTCATCGTCGCGACAGTGAGCTTCCCGCCACGAACGGGAGCAGACGTGGCTATCCCGTTCAGGTTACGAGGATACGACGAGGACCCGCCCCCGGTCGACCCGCCACAAGCCTCCAGCAATGTACCGGCGGTCGCCAGGGTTGCAATGCCGGCAGTCGCCTTTCCAGCTTTTGAGAAAAACGCTCTACGATCAAGCTGCCTACCGTAAGTTATATCAAGGTCTTTCACTGGCGTATCTCCACGACTCTCCCCGTCCCAGCGCCCGACCTCACAGCCAGCGCGCAGTCAAATTTAGTACCGTCATCCTCACTTCGCTTAGTGAACCTGCTGTGGCTCATTGGCGAATGAGTTCCCCCCGCTCCGAATCAGGAGGGCCACCCGGGCTGAAACATATGCCACTGGCTCGGATCTTTCCTTATGAGGGCCTCCAGCTCCCCGGCCAGAATCTGCGTTAATGCTTCAGAATCTGCCTTTAAGTCGCCAGACTTTTCGAAGGATACAGGTGGCCGGATAACCCCAACATGGGTACCGTTCGAATTGAGATAGACCGCTGCGGGCAACAGGGCCGCTCCGGTTTTTAAGGCCAGGGTTGCAGCTCCTGACGGCAGTGTCGTCTTTGCTCCGAATAGTTCCACCTCTGTACCCGACCCGAGCACATCGCGGTCGGCCAACAAGCCGACTAAGCCACCTTTCCTCAGCGTTCGCAATACAGCTGCTCCCGCAGCCAGGCCAAGGGGAACCACCTTTATCCCAATTCCTTCACGCAGTTCACGGAACCAATCGAATAGTTCCTTGGGCTCAAGTTGCTCTGCGACCACCGTCATCGGAAATCCCTGCTGAGCCAACCAAGCTCCGCCGAACTCCCAGCCGCCAAGGTGAGGCAAGACCATAATTACACCCCGACCTTCCGCCATTGCAGAAACAAGGTGCTCCATTCCCTTTTCACTGAAATAAGTCTCCAGTTGAGCGCGCGTTACAGACCCGATCCTTAGGGAATCCGCCCAGTATCGCCCATAGCCTGCAAATGCCCCGATTACCGTTCGCTCAAGGTCTGCAACCGAAACCTCTCCGCCGAGAACCCTCCGGAGATTTGATCTGACCACGAGGCGCTTTTGTCTCGACAGAGCCCAACTGGCAATACCTCCGACCGCCCCGGCTTCCAGTACTAGCCTGTAGGGCAACGCTGACGCGAACTTGGACCCCAAGCGGTAAAGAGCTACCGAGCTGCTTGGCTTCAATCGCCCGAAGTCTCAGTCAGTGGTTCTTCTGGCGCGAAGACAGTCTTCGGTAAGCGGGAGTCGCACGCCTGGACCCCGCCAATGAATCGTCACGCCGTCTGGCTTGGCGACCAGCAAAGAAACCGCCATGGCGCGCACGCCATGTTGCAAAGACAGCCACAGGCTCATTCCGCTCGGTGCCCCTCCTGGCGGCTGCCCCTTCACGCCACACACGCCACCTGGACTCCACTCTCGGCCTAGGCCGGAATCGTGCCAGATGATTTTCCTTCGTCAACTCCGCTCGGCTTGTAGCCGGAAGGTCGCCACGATTTCTCACGCTGGTTGGCATGGCCTCCCTGTCGGTGGAGTCAATGGACAAGCCCGACCACACTTTGGCAAATCGCTGTATCGCGGTGATGGACGAAAGCAAGAGAATGACCCACAGCACAGGTACAAGCAGTGATGAGAACGCCACGCCGAATAGCAATGCCAGGAACCTCTCCGCACGCTCCATCAATCCGCCTTTGGCCCTAACGCCCAAAGACTCAGCCTTCGCTCGCTGATACGAAATGACCATCGAGATGGCCAATACGCCGATCGCCAGAAACGCATCATGAGGAGACTTTGAGTTGCTCAAGTACCATGCCACTCCGACCAGCAGCGCCGAGTCGGAAATGCGGTCCGAGACCGAGTCGAGATAGGCACCCCGCGGCGACATTTTTCCTGTTGCCTTCGCCAAGGGACCATCCAGAAGGTCAGGGAGACCACAAAGCACCTGGAGAACCAAGCCGATTCCGAGATGACCCATTGCAATTTCGGCACCCGCAGCAACCGCGAATACCACCCCCCCGACTGTAAGAGCATTGGGCGAAATCCCGGACTTGCCGAGTACTTCCCCAACCGGGGCGGTGCAACGGTCTACACCATTGCGGAGCCGACCATCGAACATGGCTTAGAGCGAAGCGCTTTCTACGGTGAACATAGCTTTGAACTTAAGTTTACCAATAACGTCCCGAAGTATGCACGACCCGCTATCCGTTCAGGTAAGCCGGCACCCAGCGGATAGCCTTGTCAGGTGGCACAAGCCCAAATGTACGTTCCTGAAGCCCCCGCGCCCGAATACCACCCTCCAAAGGGCTCAATTGACCCCGACCGCTCAAAGTCATGGTTGAGGCGTGCTGCTCCGATCCTGAGAGCACACAAGATCGGGTTTTCGATTGCACTCACCCTCTCGTTTGCAGGTCTAGTACTTCAGGTGATGATCCCCGACCTGTTGAACTGGGCAATCAACAATTCCATCGAGAAGCACACGGTCCCCATTTCGTTCTACGTGAAGTGGGTGGTTATATTGGGCCTGGCTGGTGGTTTCACCGGCTATTTCTCAAGGCTCCTCCTACTCAAGACCGCGTACCGGATCGAATTCGACCTGAGAAACATAATCTTCGAGCACTTGACCAGGCTCCACTTCGGGTTCTACGACCAGGTCCAGACCGGTCAGCTGATCTCGAGGGCGAACTCGGACATCCGTTCCGTCCAGCTTTACTTGACATTCGCTCCATTCATCCTGGTCCAGTGCGGAATTGCCGTAGTCGCATTCGTCATCATGATGTACATCAACTGGCTCCTCGCACTTGTCGCAATGGTGACCATGCCCTTCGTTTACCTGACGGGGGCGAGAATGCGGAACTCCATGTTCCCGGTGTCTTGGCTGATTCAGTCACGCTTGGCCGAAGTAGCCACAATCGTGGACGAGAACGTCAACGGCGTAAGGGTCGTGAAGTCCTTTGCCGCCGAGCAAAACCAACTCGACTCACTTGCAAAAGCTGCATGGAAAGTCCGGTGGAGCTATATCAAAGACGCCGATCTGAGGGCGCGTTGGACCCCAGCAGTCCAAAACCTTCCCCAGGCAGGGCTCGGGATAATCCTGCTGGTTGGCGGGTACCTGGTGATTCACCATGAGCTAGGTCTCGGCGCAATCCTCGCCTTCAACGTTTATCTCATGATGCTGCAGGCCCCGTTCATGATGCTCGGGATGCTCATCATGATGGGTCAGCGTGCCTCGGCCTCGGCAGAGCGAATATATGAAATCCTCGATGAATCCCCAGCTGTAGTCGAAAAGGCTGGAGCACAGGACTTGGAGGTCACGACTGGACGCATCGAAATTTCCGATGCAACTTTCGCCTACCCCAGTGACCCCGGCAGACCGGTCCTTTCGGGACTTGGAATGACAGTCGAACCCGGCGAGACCGTTGCCCTCGTCGGGAGGACCGCTTCAGGCAAGTCCACAATCGCTAAACTCCTCTGCCGGTTTTACGATCTCGATTCCGGCGTCATCAAGATTGACGATCAGGACATTGCCGATGTGACGCTCGGTTCGCTCAGGTATCAAGTTGGGGTGGTCGCAGACGAGCCATTTCTCTTCTCGATGTCGATTGCAGACAACATAGCCTTCGGGAGACCGGATGCGACACCCGATCAAATTAAGGCTGCCGCCATTGCCGCAGGGGCAGACGAGTTCATTGCCGATCTGCCGGACGGATACTCAACCGTGATCGG
>DAIDIS010000117.1 GCA_027451785.1 Acidimicrobiales bacterium | reverse complement strand
TGATTGCGACCGCCTATACGGTCTTCCGTGTTTTCGAAAACAAGTACTACATGGCAGGGGCTTCTGTGGGCCGGGACCTTCTGTCTCCCATGTATTCGCCGTGCATTGGAGGAGAATGCACCTCCCACGCCAAGTTCATCTTCACCTTCCAGTGGTGGCAGGTCTCGCCGGCGATCTTGGCTCTTGTCCTGCCTTTCGGCTTCAGGGCGACCTGCTATTACTACCGTAAGGCCTACTACAGGTCATTCTGGTTCTCTCCACCGGCCTGTGCCGTAGCGGACGCCCACAAAAGCTATTCGGGTGAGCGCCGCCTTCCGCTGGTGCTGAACAACATCCACCGCTACTTTTTCTACCTCCTGCTGATCTACAACGTGCTCCTTACGATCGACGCAGTCGAAGGCTTCAGGATGGGCACGGGTTGGGGCCTAAGCGTCGGCTCCTTGGTCCTTGCACTGAACGCCGCTTTGCTCTGGGGATACTCGCTGTCGTGCCACGCTTGCCGCCACGCCTGCGGGGGCAGCGTCAATCATTTCTCGAAGCACCCCGTCCGGTACAAGCTGTGGCAAAAGGTAACCATCTTGAACGGTCGCCACATGCAATTTGCTTGGGCGAGCCTCATCTGGGTCACCCTTTCCGACCTATATGTCCGCCTTGTCGCCTCGGGCGCCATCCACGACGCGAGGTTCTTCTAAATGGCACAGTTCAACCCAACGGACATCGAGACCCATGAGTTTGATGTCATCGTCATAGGAGCCGGCGGCGCAGGATTGAGGGCGGCAATCGAGTCCTTGGCCAGTGGTGCCTCCACTGCACTCATCTGCAAGTCCCTCCTCGGAAAAGCCCATACGGTCATGGCCGAAGGAGGAATCGCCGCAGCCATGGGCAACGTCTACCCCGATGACAACTGGAAGGTCCACTTCCGAGACACCATGCGAGGTGGAAAGTTCCTCAACAACTGGCGCATGGCTCAGCTTCACGCTCAAGAAACCCCCGACAGGGTCTTGGAGCTTGAAGAGTGGGGAGCAGTCTTCGACCGCACAGAAGATGGCCGGATCCTTCAGCGCGACTTCGGCGGTCACCGCTTCGCACGTCTCGCACACGTCGGCGACCGTACTGGCCTCGAGATGATCCGCACCCTCCAGCAGCGTGCAGTCTCTCTGGGTACCAACGTCTTTATGGAGTGCACCATCTTGAGCCTCCTCCAAGACGACTCCGGCCAAGTGGTCGGAGCTATGGGGTATTGGCGTGAGACAGGAAAATTCGTCGTCTTCAAGGCCAAGGCGACGATCCTGGCCACCGGCGGTATCGGCAAGTCCTGGAAGGTCGCCTCCAACTCGTGGGAATGCACCGGCGACGGTCACGCATTGGCCGCATGGGCAGGCGCCGACCTGATCGACATGGAATTCATCCAATTCCACCCAACGGGCATGGTGTGGCCACCTTCCGTTCGGGGAATCCTGGTCACCGAGGGTGTACGTGGAGACGGCGGAACGCTCCGGAACAGCGATGGCAAGCGCTTCATGTTCAACTACATTCCCGAGATGTTCAGGGCAGAGACCGCCGACACCGAAGAGGAAGCCGATCGTTGGTACAACGACAAGAAGAACGCAAGGCGCACGCCTGACCTTCTCCCCAGGGACGAAGTTGCCAGAGCCATCAACTCCGAGATCAAAGCTGGAAGAGGCAGCCCCCACGGTGGGGCCTTCTTGGACATCTATTCGAGGCGTACGCCTGAGTACATTCGGCGCCGCCTCCCGTCGATGTATCACCAGTTCAAAGAGTTGGCAGGAGTCGATATCACTGCAGAGCCCATGGAGGTAGGCCCCACCTGCCACTATGCAATGGGAGGAGTAAGGGTCGACCCTGATACAACAGCGACCACGATCCCGGGGCTATTCGCCTGCGGTGAGGTTGCCGGGGGCATGCATGGGTCAAACCGATTGGGTGGCAACTCGCTTGGGGACCTTTTGGTATTCGGCCGGCGAGCAGGGTCGCACGCTGCGCAGTTCGCTACGTCTGCATCCGCACCCAAAGCGTCGGAATCCCAGATCTCTCAAATTGCCAAGGAAGCACTGGAGCCCTTGAACCGGGAGGGCGGCGAGAATCCGTTCGACGTGCTCCACAACCTGCAAGACACCATGCAGGATCTCGTCGGAATCATCCGGAAGGAGTCCGAGCTTTCCGAGGCCCTTTCGAAGCTCGATGAACTTGAAGAGCGTCGCAAGAAGGCTGCCGCTGGAGGAAACATCCAGTACAACACCGGTTGGCACCATGCAATCGACTTGAAGGCGCAGCTTACGGTCTCCAAGGCGGCAGCAATGTCTGCTCTGGCCCGCAAGGAGAGCAGGGGTGGCCATACCCGAGACGACTACCCTGCACGTGACGATGAGGGCTTCGGAAAGATAAATCACGTTTTCCGCTGGAATGATGGGACGGCAACCCTGGACCCGGAGACATTGCCGCAGATGCCGCCCGAATTGGCTGAGCTTTTTGAAGAAGGGACTCATTGATGGCCTCAAATGACCAGGTAACCGTGGAGCTTTGGCGCGGCGACGGCAAAGAGGGTCAGTTCGTCGAGTACAAGGTCGACGCCATGGAGGGCGAGGTCGTCCTGGATGTAGTGCACAGGATTCAGGCCACGCACGCAAACGACCTTGCTGTCCGCTGGAACTGCAAGGCAGGCAAATGCGGATCGTGCTCCGCCGAGATCAACGGTAAGCCATCGCTGATGTGCATGACCAGGATGAGCACTTTCGAGCCGGGCACGACAATCACGATCTCCCCGATGAAGACCTTCCCAGTCATCAAGGACCTCGTGACCGATGTCTCCTTCAACTACGAAGTGGCCAAGAAGGTCCCGTCCCTCAAGATCGCCCCTCCGGGAGAGGACGGCGTCCGTCGCATGTACCAGAAGGACATCGACAGGCTCCAGGAATATCGCAAGTGCATCGAGTGCTTCCTGTGCCAGAACGTGTGCCACGTGATTCGAGACCACGAGGAGAACAAGAAGGCTTTCGCCGGGCCGAGATTCTTCCTGCGCTTTGCCGAGATGGCAATGCACCCCCTAAACACCGAGGACGTGCGCACAGCGGCAAAGGATGAGGGCGGAATCGGTTTTTGCAACATAACCAAGTGCTGCACGGAAGTTTGCCCGGAGCACATCAAGATCACCGACAATGCCATCATCCCGATGAAAGAGCGCGTGGCTGACGTCCACTACGACCCCATCCGCTGGATTGGGCGCAAGATCCGGGGGAAGAAATAAGGCACGACCCACAGGCTTGACCCACGGCTTCGCAAGAACGGTTGGCTGCTTCGCAAGGCCTAACCATCGGCTTGGACAAGAAAATCGCAAACCGTCCACTGACGGTCAAGTTCCTGCCGCGATACTTCGATAATTGCCGAGTACTCTGAGCAATCCGGACAGAGACCGATCTCCGTTTCGCATACAATTGCAAGCGCTAGAAGGAAGTGCGGTTGGGCTGATGAGCTTTTTGAGTGAAGAATGGATTGCGGCTGCCGCAGCGAAGGCGGCCAAGGATTTGGGGAGCCAAGTAGGCCTGGCCGGGCCCGAAATGGGCGTCTGCGTGGGGTTTCTCGTCGTCGGCGGCCCCAACGGAGACGTTCGCTACCAGGTACGGGTAGGGCAAGAGGGTGTCGAAGTTTCCGGGAGTGACTCGGACAGGAAGCCCGACGTCACACTTACCATTCCTTACAACGAGGCTGAATCCATCGCGAGCGGCCACCTCAGCCCCACAGACGCGTTCCACAGGGGCCAAGTGTCCGTTTCAGGATCGGCCGGAAAGCTTATCGAGTCCTTCCAATTCTTTTCGAATACTGAATCCCCATTCGGCTCGGTACCTGCCTAGCTCGGCTGCAAATTCAGTAACCCGTTGGCTGATCCGGGTACTTGGCCGACCGCGTTGGCCGATCCGGGTACTTGGCCGACCGAAGAGCACGATTAGGGCGCCGCACAGGCGGGTATAAGGATCTCAGAATGCAATCAGTGATTGACCTAGAACCGTTGCAGTGGCTCAGGTTGTAAATCGGGCCCAAGCAAGAAATATGCCCAGGCGTTCCACCAGACGCCTGGGCTGCCTATTTAAGGGCCCTTAGAGTAGGTCCTTGATCTCCTCACGCTCCGCCAGAAGTTCATCGGTCGTGACCTTGATCTTCTCTTTGGCAAAGTCCGAGTGCTCCAACCCCTCGACGATCTTCCAGGAAGAGCCATCGGAAATAACCGGGAAACCGAACTGGAGGCCCTCCGGAATGCCGTATTCTCCGCGACTGACAACCGCAAGCGACGCGAAATCTCCCGGTGCAGTTGGGTTCACGATGCTCTTGACTGAGTCGATGAGGGCACTGCCCGCAGATGCTGCCGAAGACGAACCTCGGGCTGCGATAATGGCAGCACCTCGTTGCTGAACGGTCTTCAAGAAATCACCCTGGAGCCACTCTTCATCTCCAATTACTTCTTGGGCGGGCTTCCCTCCAATGGTTGCGTTCTCGAAATCCGGGAATTGCGTTGCGGAGTGGTTTCCCCAGATTCCAACTTGCTTCACCTCGGCAACGGGTGCGCCGGACCTTTTCGCTAGAAGCGCCTCGCCGCGGTTCTGGTCCAGTCGGGTCATGGCAAAAAACCTCTCAGCCGGGACATCCGGTGCATTGGTCCGCGCAATAAGGCAATTGGTGTTGCAGGGGTTTCCGACCACCACAACCCTGACCTCCGACCCCGCGTGGTCGTTTATCGCCTTACCCTGAGGACCAAATATCCCGCCGTTGGTCTTCAAGAGATCGCCTCTCTCCATCCCGGCCTTCCGGGGAATGGAGCCTACGAGTAGGGCCCATGACGTTCCGTCAAAGGCAGTCTTCAAGTCGGAGGTGGTTACGATGTCGGCCAAAAGTGGGAACGAACAATCGTCCAACTCCATTGCTACGCCCTCCAGTGCCTGGAGGGCAGCATCGATCTCAAGAAGCCTTAGTACAATCGGCTGATCCTTGCCCAGCATCTCGCCCGATGCGATCCTGAAGAGCGTCGAATAGCCGATCTGGCCCGCCGCTCCGGTCAGTGTTATGTGTACAGGTGCCTTGGTAGTCATTGTAGGTATTGCTTTCGCTTTCTTTTTCCTGGCTTATTACTGGTAATCGCTTAGTCGGCCGGTATTCCGGCAGGGATGGCCCTTGCTCGTGGACGGGTCAGATACAACTTTTGGCTCAGAGCCTGCTCACAATCTCCTCTGCAAAGCGCGAACAGGAGACTTCCTTTGCGCCTTCCATCAACCGTGCGAAATCGTAGGTCACGACCTTGTCCGCGATAGTCGCCTCAAGAGCCGAAACAATGTTGTCGGCGGCATCCTGCCAGCCAAGGTGCTCAAACATCATCACACCCGAAAGGATCACGGAACCGGGATTGACTTTGTCCTGCCCGGCGTATTTTGGAGCTGTCCCATGCGTGGCTTCAAATACTCCGTGACCGGTTACGTAATTGATGTTGCCTCCAGGTGCGATGCCGATACCACCCACTTGGGCAGCCAAAGCATCCGAAAGGTAGTCACCGTTCAAGTTTGTAGTCGCAATAACGTCGAACTCGTCCGGCCTGGTCAAGACCTGCTGAAGGGTTATGTCCGCTATGGAATCCTTGACCAATATTTTGTCACCAGGTTTGCCGTCGCAGTCGTCCCAGCCCACAGCGATATCAGAGAACTCGTCTCTGACCAGGTCGTATCCCCACTTTCGGAAAGCTCCTTCGGTGAACTTTTGAATGTTCCCCTTATGAACCATGGTCACGCTCTTGCGTCCCCGGCGATCTGCATACTCGATCGCCGCACGGATGAGCCTCTTTGATCCGGTTGCCGAGACCGGCTTGATTCCGATTCCGGAGTCAGGACGGATCTTCCAGCCCATCTCGTCTGACAGGAATTTGATCAGCCTCTCCGTCTCGGGCTTACCTTCCTCAACCTCCAAGCCCGCATATACGTCCTCGGTGTTTTCCCGGAAGATCACCATGTCCACCTTCTCGGGGTGCTTGACCGGAGAAGGGACACCCTTGAACCACCGGACGGGACGCAAACAAACATAAAGGTCAAGAATCTGCCTCAGAGCAACGTTCAGCGACCTGATCCCGCCTCCGACCGGAGTCGTCAACGGCCCCTTGATGCCGATTAGATGATCGGCGAACGCATCAACGGTCTCCTGCGGAAGCCACTCGCCAACTTGGTCGAAAGCCGCCTGCCCGGCCAAGACCTCTTTCCACTCGATCGCCTTACCGTATTTGACGGCCGCTGCGTCCATAACCAACTGGGCCGCAGGCCAAATGTCGATGCCCGTTCCGTCTCCCCGTATGAACGGGATGATCGGCTCGTCAGGAACGTTGAGGTCGCCCTGCGGCGACATGGTGATCTTTGAGGCCATACCGGAAGCCTACCGCCACTTAGGCACAGGCATTAAAGCGGGTCAGGAGCCGGTTTGAAGCCCAAGGTTGGTATAAATCTCTCTGGTGGCCTTCGACTTGTTCAAAGTAAAGAAGTGAATACCGGGAGCCCCGTTCTCCAGCAACGCCGCACAAAGCTCGGTGGCCATGTCGATCCCACACTTCACTACAGCCTCGGCACCGCCTAACTCGTGAGCGTCCTTCAATCGCTTCTGTGCCCACTCCGGGACGGCTGCGCCCATGACGGCCATATTCGGGATGGATTCGACCGACGAGATCGGCATGATCCCTGGCAACACCGGCTTGGTGACTCCCCTGTCGGCCAGGTCGGAAACAAGACCCAAATACTCGTCGAGCTCGAAGAAGAACTGAGTAGCAGCGAAATCAGCCAGGGCAAGCTTCTCCGCCAAGTGGTCCCGGTCCGACTTTCGATCGATGGATCGAGGGTGAATTGCCGGGTGCGCCGCCACTCCAATCGAAAAACCCCCAATAGCGCGAGCCAGTTCCACAAGCTCAAGTGCATGCGTTAACTCGCCCGGGGTCTGCGAGTCATCCCTCGGCGGGTCCCCGGCGAGGGCCATCAGGTTTTCAATGCCCGACTTCCTGTGCTCGATGAGAATTTCGGCCAGCTCAATCCTCGTGTGGTCGACACAGATCAGGTGGGCCATCGGTGTGAGCGACGTCGTCCTCAAAATGCCGGCCACCAAGTCGTGCGTCCGTTGCCTGGACGATCTTCCCCCGCGGTAGGTGACGGAGACGAATGCCGGCTTGAGCGGCTCCAGTTCCCTGAGAGCCTTCACCAAGGTCGCCTGCTCCACATCGTTCTTCGGCGGAAAGAACTCGAACGAAAACGTGCGTCCTGCAGCAAGCATGTCTGAAATCTTGGCCATCTTGGTTTGGAATCCTATCCGCGAATCCCCCAGAACGGTTCTGGATTATTTTGAAGCGCCGTCTAAAGCGCCGACAAAAGCGAGCGAAAACGAGGGCCTGGCACGGGCCGCGATTTTAAGAAGCCTTGGTAGTACTCGCATGAAAGATTCGCCAGCATCGAAAGCTGGTCCTCTGTCTCCACGCCCTCGGCGATGACTTCCAAACCCAATGCGTGGGCCAACCCAATCGTGGCCTTGACTATGGCTTCGTCACCTTTGGTTTGGCCGATTCCGGCGACGAAGGTGCGGTCGATCTTTATTGCGTCGACGGGAAAGGTCTTCAAATAGGACAATGCCGAATAGCCCGTCCCGAAATCGTCAAGTACAAGGCGAACACCCATGTCTCGTATTTCCCTTAGAACCGACATTGCGTGAGCAGTATCTTCCAGGAGAACGGTCTCGGTTATCTCGACCCAAAGACACTCCGGGGGCAGGCCCTTGTCAGCCAAAACTCTCTTGATCTGGCCGACAGTCGAGCTATAGGTCAATTGGTGTGCCGAGAAGTTGACCGAAACGTGCGGCTTGTTCGGGTCCGCCAAAGACGGAGCCTTTGGCCGACGTAATGAGCTCTCGACCTCACTCCCCAATCGTTTACGTTGCCAACTTGCGGCTTCTTCGACCGCCTTCTCCAAAACGCTCATCCCGACACTACCGATCAAGCCACATTCTTCAGCGATTGCAATGAAGTCGTTGGGTGAGACAAGCCCCCAACCGGGATGATTCCATCGAACCAGTGACTCGGCCCCTACAATCCGATTCTGCTCCAAGGAGATGATCGGCTGGTAATAGACAACCAACTGGTCCCGCTCGATTCCGGCCCTCAGTTGCTCTTCCACGGTGACCCGGTGGCGCATATCCGCTCTCAGGCGCTCCCCAAAGACCTCGACTCGACCCTTACCCGCTTGCTTCGCCCGGTACATCGCCAAGTCGGACTCGATCAATAGCTCGTCAGCACTCATTTCCCGGCGATCCGAGTTTCCTATCCCTACGCTGACGCTCAACGTGAAACGACGGCCGGTGGAAACCGTCAACGGCTTCGAAATTGCGGAAGCAAACTCGTGTGCCCGCTCTTGAACCGAGCTGATGTCGCCGGCAGGAGATATGCAAATCGCAAACTCATCGCCCGACATGCGCCCAAGCGTTTCTTCGGGCAGGAGCATATCGGCGATCCTGCGCCCGATCAGAGAAATGACCTCGTCTCCGACGTGGTGGCCGCAAGTGTCATTGATGATCTTGAACCGATCAATGTCCAAAAAGAGCACAGCAACCGATGAACCACTCCCGCCGCCTCCGACTGCACCGTCATCCAGGCAAGCTGCAAGGATGTCGAGGAACTGAGTGCGATTGGGGAGCCTCGTGAGAGAGTCGTAGTTCGCCCTGTAGGTGAGCTCGTCCTCGGTCCTTCTCCTCTCAGTCACGTCGGTGAACGAACAGACGACCGCGCTGGCATCCAGCTCGCTTTCCCTTGAAATCGGCTGGCAATTCATCATCAGCCAGCGAAGACTTCCCGCCTCGCATTCGGGAAGGGTCAAATCCATTACGTCGTCGATAGCCTCAGCGGTATCTTGTCCGTCCTCACGGCCGTCAAGGCCCACTGCAGCCACGCTGCCGGTGCGGTCGCCCTCGTATGTCGGGACTCTAAGCAATACGTGGATGCCGGTTTCAGGCTCTCCCGTTCGAAGTGCCTTCATGATCGGGTGCTCGGCTCGGTACTGAGCCTCAATCCCATCGACCACAATTTGGCCAGGGTTGTCGATCACGACAGATATGTTCTCGTCGAGAAGCGGACAGGCTTTGCCCTCAAGCAACGCGGGGCCGAATACGCGGCTCGCGGCGTCGTTGATCGCCAGGTTATTGCCCATCGGATCGACGACAATAATCCCCTCTTCGAGAGCCTCGACCACTGCCGAATATCGCTCGGCCAGAGACTGGTACCTAATGTTGGCTCGTTGCTGGTCGGTCAGGTCTCTAAGGATTACCTGAAAGGCCGGCTCGCCAAGCCATGTGGTCTTCACGGCCATCGTGGCAAAGTGCTTTCGCCTACCGCTTGAAGTGACGAGTACGGTCTCGGCCGGTGGAGTAACCGCTCCCTTTTGAGCGAGGGTGGAGATGCGCTCGAATGTACGTGACGCAGAGGTACCTTCCAGGAAGTCTGTAATCGGCCTCCCGACCAAGTCGCGCCTAGTCGCGAGTTCGACCTTTTGCGCTGCCGCGGAGTTCGCTAAGACAACCCTGCCTCGCTGGTGAACAATTATCGCGTCGGGACTCAGCTCAACGAGCTGTTCATACATTTCGACTATCTCGCCCGCTTCGGACCTGGAGCCGTCGAGGGACTCCGCATCTGCAACGACACCAGTTATCCCGATTGCACGATCGCCTTGGACAAGCTCACTGACCTTGATGACAATCAAAAGCGAGTTCCCATGGGTGTCTTCGAGGCGATGTTCCACCTCGTAATTCGACCATGACACTCCTGCTGTAATACAAGAAATCAAGGGGCCGACAAGCATCTCCGCAAGCTCGTTCAACCAAGCTTCTCCATCGCGGCGATTGTGGCGCATGACTTGGTCGCCGACCGTAGAAACATCCAGCCTGATGACGTCTTCGAGCGACCCGTGCCACTTCACGTCGGGGTCGCCCAAACGGTACTCGAAGGAGGCCATCCTGGCACTCCTTAGAGCTAGCTCATGACACCAGGTGCTGGCCACGCTGTTCGAAAGAATATGACGGCGCGGTGTGTTCTGTATGCCTAGCTGGACAATTGCCACGATCCGGATCCTCCTCACCGGCTCGAATTGCGCCCCGCCGAGGCTCTTTTCAATAAAGGGCCATACCGGCGCACAACAAATGCATTGGCCGGTTAAACCGGCCCGACTGGAACACCATCAATAATTGTGTTACCAAACAATGATGTTGGTAATAGTAGCTAGGGAAATGTGGAATTGCCTACGATTTTTTTGAATTATCGGTAAATACTCTCGTAAATTGACCGTGTCACTTTTGATGCAATGTTCCCTCGGGCTTTATATTGAAAAGCTCCAACGCTCTGACCACGATATATCACATAACGTGGCTGTCTCGCGGCAAGATACTACTTTCAGTGACGAAAGTGTCTTTCGCCAGTCATAACTAGTGCTACGCCGAACTCATCAGCTGCATCCACAATCTCCTGGTCCCTGATGGAGCCGCCGGGTGAAATTACGGCCTTCACGCCGGCCTTAGCCAGCACTTCGAACCCATCCCTGAATGGGAAGAAGGCATCGGAAGCCGCTACGGAGTTTTCGGCTTTTTCGCCGGCCTTGCCAACGGCTATATGCGCAGATTCCATTCTATTTTGCTGACCTGCACCTATACCGATTGCCTGGCCATTGGAGGTTACGACGATGGCGTTGGATGTGGTCCTGGCGCATACCAACCATGCGAGGGCCAGGTCCTCCCATTGATCGCCGGTGGGCTGTGCCTTGGAAACAACCTTCCAAGCGTCCGACCTCGGCGAAACCACATCGGCGTTCTGCACCAGTGCCGAGCTGTCCAACATCCGCACCTTGATGGTCGGCGAGAGCGGAGGGCCCAGCTCGATCAGGCGTGTATTTTTCCTTTTTGCCACCAGCTTCTCAATAGCCCCTGTCGTATAAGAAGGTGCCACCACGACGTCTGCCTGTGGGCCTTCCACCATGGCCGTTGCAACTTCATCGTCGATCGGGAAATTGAATGCCACGATCCCTCCGAATGCCGATACCGGGTCGCACTCCAATGCCTTCTTATAAGCCTCGGCACCACTCGCGCCGATTGCGAGGCCGCAGGGGTTTGCGTGCTTGATGATCGCAGCAGCCAGCACCCCTTGGCCGCCTTTCGAGTAAGCGGTGCCCCGACCCTCAATATAGGAACCGGCCTCGTGGGCAAGCTCCCATGCTGCCTGCGCATCAAAAATGTTCAGATACGAAAGCGCCAAACCCGAATGTTGCGTCATCGAGTCCCAGCAACTTGGCTGGTTTACGTCCGCATAGCGTGCTCCCGATTGGTGAGGATTCTCGCCGTATCGCAGGTCCTGAACCTTCTGGAGCGAAATATGGATCGTCTCGGGCAAGACCGTCTCCTGAAGACCGTCCGCTGCTTCACCGATAGGCGAACCCTGCGAATCCCGGTCGAACCAAGCGACGATTGCCGCATCGTAGGAAGCCGTGTGGGCAAACGCCTTCCTGGCCAACATAGCCCTGGTTTCGCTCCGTAAGGCACCCTCCTTCTTCAATTCCTCGACGATCAACGAGTAGTCGATCGGGTCCACGACTACGCCAACATGGGCGTGGTTCTTTGCCGCGGCCCTCACCATTGTGGGACCACCAATATCGATCATCTCGATGCTGGGATCCTTGCGGAAGGGATAGAGATTGCAAACGACCAAGTCGATGCCAACGATGTCGGCAGCCTCCAGATCATCCATATGAGAGTCCACCGAACGGTCGGCCAGGATGCCCCCGTGGATCTTCGGGTGAAGAGTCTTCACACGCCCTCCGAGCATCTCTTTCGCCCCCGTAACCGACTCGACGCTGGAATGCTCTACGCCTGCCTCGGCGAGGGCCTTTGAGGTGCCCCCGGAGGAGACGACCTCCCATCCCATAGCCGTGAGCTCCCTGGCGAGATCGAGCAAACCGGTCTTGTCGTAAACGGATATCAGTGCCCTCATGACTTCCTTTCAGCCTCCAACGCCTTTACGTAGTCCTTGATTGCCGCCGGGTAGATCGTGCGTTCCACCTGTTTGATCCTCTCGTGGAGCGACTCCACCGTGTCGTCGCCGAAAACTTCGACAGCAGCTTGGGCCAGAATCGGTCCGGCGTCAACGTCTGCCGTTGCTACGTGGACGGTACAACCGGTCACCTTCACTCCGTAGCCGAGAGCCTCCTCGACTGCATGCCAGCCTTTGAATGAGGGCAACAATGCTGGATGGGTGTTGAGCACCCTTCCACCAAAGCGCTCGTAGGCCGATGCTGCCAGAATCGTAACGAACCAGGCCATCACAACCAGACCGATGTCCTTTTCGTCGAGCAACCCTTCAAGCTTCGCTGTGTAGCCCTCCCTGTCGAAGGCCGGACCATAGGAGTCGCGGAGCAATAGCTCGCAATCGATGCCTGCCGTGGCCGCAATCGATTGGGCGCCACATTCACGATCGACGACAACCAAGGAGACCTCGATGCCCGAGGCAACGATTGCCTCCAACAAGGTTCCCGATCCGGATGCCAACACCGCTATTCTCATGGCGGGCGAACTTACTGCCCTTCCAGGTTCGTAATCCAACGCCTCAAGCCATTCCCTGTTACTTCACCTTCGGTCTCACCCAATACCTTGCCGCTAGGAGATACCAAGAAAAGCCCTGGTAGGCCTAACAGGTGATAGGTGCGTGCAATCACCCCATGCGGGTCCGACCCAACCGGGAACCGCACTCCGGAGGAGCGAAGAAGACCCTGAATCCCCGACAACGTGTCATTGGAGTCGACCCCCACGAAGGTGACTCTCTCGCTCATTGATTGAGAAACCTTCGCAAGCTGAGGAAGCTCCTGCCTACAAGGCACGCACCACGAGGCCATGAAGTCGACCACCACATCTCGCCCCGCCATGCCCGCCATAACGGCGGCTCCTGCAGCGCCCGGTGTTGTGGCAGTTCCGGCGGCTCCCGCAGGGCCCGGTGTTGCGCCTCCAATGTCGACATTGCCGTGATCCAGTTCCACTTTTCCAGGGACATTGACCCCCGGCAGCGAAAATCCCGGCGCCAAGCCTGAGGCGAATTGCGACGCTGGGTTGGAAATCGGGACGACCGACGTGATCGTGTTTCCGTCGGATGAGCTGGACGATGACGAGCCCGTTCCCCCTTGGTTTATGGCTGCCCACAGAGAGAACCCGACTGCAGCGACCATGACAACACCCAACATGGCCTGTTTCCGCACAAAGCTCCCGCCGCGCCTTGCCTCATTCTTGCCTGAGGCGGGCTTGTCCTGCATTCGGCCACCCGCAGGGCCCGCCGAGCCGGTGGATTCAGAGACGGATGTGAACGAGGACATCGACACCCATCGACACGAAAAGCAAGGTCAGGTAAGTGATCGAATAGTGGAAGGTCCTCATAGCGGCCTTAGGTGTCTTGGCTTGGCGAAGTTGAAAGGCAGAGAAGATGAACCATCCGCCGAGCACCAGTGCGGCAATGGCATAGATCGCCCCGAAATGGGCAAACGGCACCAATACGATTGAGCACAGTGCCATCACCAGCGTGTAGGCGACGATCTGGTTGGAGGTGTTCTCAAGGCTTTCCACTGCGGGAAGCATCGGCACGTCTGCGGCCTTGTAGTCCTCCGTATACTTCACGGCCAGCGCCCAGAAATGAGGAGGCGTCCAAAGGAATATGAGCAGGAAGAGCAGAACCGGAGCAAGCCCCAAGGTCCCCGTCACGGCACTCCAGCCGACAAGTACGGGAACAGCCCCTGCGGCACCACCGATAACGATGTTCTGGGTCGAGCTGCGCTTGAGCCAGAGGGTGTATACAAAAACATAAAACAGCGTCGCCGACACAGCCAATACTGCCGACAGAAGGTTCACTGTCGCCCAGAGAAGGGCAAACGAGACAACCTCCAGGGTTATGGCAAACGCAAGAGCGCTCGGCGGAGTCACCTCACCGGTCACTAAAGGACGGTTTGCCGTCCGCTTCATCAACGCATCTATGTCACGATCCACAAACATGTTGATTGCATTGGCACCACCGGCAGCCAGCGCCCCGCCAACAAGTGTGGCAATCATCAGCCAAACGTTCGGTATCCCCCGCTTCGCCACTACCATTGTCGGCAGCGTCGTCACCAGGAGCAGTTCTATAATCCTCGGCTTGGTGAGGGCGACATAAGCAAGCACTTTGGGCCTTGGGCCTGCTTGGCTGCTGCGAGACCTGCTTTTGCCGAAGCCACGCAGCTTTCCCGCAGCCTTGGCGCCATCCTTTGGAGCCACCTCTCCGGGCTTGACCACCCTGAGGCTTGGGGCACCGGCGCCGAGTTCGCCGTGGCTGAACGCGCGCGCTCCTCTTTCGGCTATCACCTTTACGTGAGAGCGCCTGGAGCCGGCGAGTGCACCAGGCACACTCGCCGATTTCGGGATCGGGCGGCTAGCCAAGTTCCTTCACGATGTCGACCATGAACTCACCGGCTTCCGTGGGGTTCTTGGCAACTTTCACGCCTGCCGCGCTCAATGCAGCCATCTTTGCCTGCGCTGTCCCGGAGGAACCGGAGATGATCGCACCGGCATGTCCCATCTTCTTCCCGGCTGGTGCCGTCACTCCGGCTACGTAGGCAACGACCGGCTTGTCCATTTCTTTGGCGATGAACTCGGCTGCCCGTTCCTCGGCGTCGCCGCCGATCTCACCGATCATCATTACCGCCTTGGTCTGCGGGTCGGCTTGGAATGCTTCCAGGCAGTCGATGAAGCTGGTGCCGGGAACTGGGTCTCCCCCGATGCCCACGCATGTCGTCTGCCCAATCCCTTGCTGTGACAGCTCGTGCAGAGCTTGGTAGGTCAAAGTCCCGGAACGGCTGACGATCCCAACCGGGCCTCCCGGAAGGGCGATATCGCCTGAGGTGATCCCGATGTTGCATTTCCCGGGCGAGATGATGCCGGGACAGTTAGGCCCGAGCAGCCTGGACCCCGGGTACTCGTTCACCAATGTGTTGTACATCCTGGCCTCGTCCTGCGCCGGGATTCCTTCGGTGATGCAGACGATGAACTCGATGCCCGCTGCAGCAGCCTCAACAACTGCGTCTGCCGCGAACTTCGGCGGAACGACTACGAAGGAGGCATTTGCACCCGAGGCTTCACGGGCCTGCCTTACGTTCTCGTAGACGGGTATGCCCTCTACGTCGCTTCCCCCCTTGCCCGGCGTGACTCCAGCCACGACCTGGGTGCCATAGGCCTTGTTGCGTAGGGCATGAAACCTACCCTGGCTACCGGTGAGTCCTTGGACCAGGACCTTGGTGGACTCATCTACGAAGATGCTCACTTGGCTCCTCCTGCTGCAATTGCGACAGCCGCCGAAGCAGCTTCGATCATCGTGGGCTTGGTGATTACCATCTCGGAGGAGTTGTCGGCCAGGATCTGGCGTCCCTCCTTGGCATTGGTACCGTCCAGGCGTAGGACGATCGGCGCCCTAAGGTCAACCCGGCCTAGAGCCTCTACAATCCCTTTCGCGACCTCGTCGCACCGAGTGATGCCTCCGAAGATGTTGACGAAGATGGACGACACGTTGGTATCGGAGTTGATCACCTCCAAAGCCGCTGCCATAACGTCGGCGTTCGCTCCGCCTCCGATGTCCAAGAAGTTGGCGGCATCCCCACCGGCCTGGTTCACAACGTCAAGGGTGCTCATAGCCAGTCCGGCGCCGTTTGCGATGATGCCAACGGAACCCGACAGACCGATGTAGTTGAGTCCTTTGGACCTCGCCAACTTCTCCCGGTCGTC
>DAIDIS010000116.1 GCA_027451785.1 Acidimicrobiales bacterium | reverse complement strand
TCGGCAAGGGGTTGAAGGAGCGCCTTGGTGCCAACGGACACCTGAGGCCGGACCGCTACAGGCAGCCGAATAATCTCGCCAAGGCTCACACCGGCACAAACGAACGCCGCGAGCCCTCGGGCGCCTTTGGCAAGACCGCTTTCAACCATTCCTCTTTCGAGGGTCTCCTTGAGGCTCTTTGCCTCCCGCTTGAGACTCAGGGCCGTGTCGCGATCCAAGTCCTGGTCGGCCTCGACGATCCGCTCCAGCCGATCAAACAGAGAGGTCATCTCACTCTGGCGCCCATGAGGTTGCGAAAGATTCTCACTCGGGTCCAAGTCCAAATATAGGGAAATGACCCTGCCTTCCGGCGGGGCCACAACTCCTGCCAGCTTCCTCAAAAGATCGTATGAGATCTCGTTGCTGAACAACCCGGCGTCGTTGGTCATAGTCACCTGTCCGATCAAAGTCCTGGTACTTTCGGGAGATTGGCGATTTCCATAGCCGTTCTTGAAGCACCCGAAAGCACCTCCTGATCTGAATGTACCCGGAAACCTAATCGGTTATATGAACCAGAGGGCGGAAAGAAAAGACAATAAGGTCACCGCCCACAGTGACAAAGGACTCTGACCTGAAGCCCTCGCAAACCAGTGAAAACCAGACTCAACCAACTCAGGCCGAGGCATAGCGAGAGAGGCTGGGCATATCCACGGAAACAGGACACACCCAGCCTTCGGCGGTGTCGCTAGGCCTGTTCAATACGAATGAAATTGCCGGCAGGATCGCGTACTGCGCCATCGCGTACGCCCCAAGGCTGGCTGGTCGGTTCCTGGAGTACCTCGGCGCCCGGCACCGAGGCTATCTTGTCGAACAGCGCATCCAGGTCGTCCGATCGGAAGTGAACCGGTCTTAGCTCACCCTTGGCGAGCATTGCCGCAAGTGCTTCACCATCCTCTTGCGATCGCCCAGCCTGAGGCTGAGACAACACGATAACGACATCCGGTTGACCATCCGGGGCAAGATTTACCCATCGGAATCCACCGTTCTCGACCTCGTTTCGAACCTTCAAGCCCAAAGCGTCACGGTAGAAGGCCAATGCAGCATCGGGATCGTCCACGAGGATATGAACTGTGCTCAAAGTGACTGTCATGCCTCAGACTCTACGTAGAGACGAGAATTTTCGCTTCTCCGAAACTGCTCACTTTGCCTGCTGTACCGCCACCCATCTTTCGGGGTCTAGTAATAACCATTGCCTGGCAGGAGGGGACGTGGTGAAGGTCCTCATGGCTCCGGTCCCGGTATGCCGACGGTGACTCACCCACCAGGGCCGTAAATCGGGACGAGAACGACCCCAGGCTCGACCAACCGACGGTGAAGCAGACCTCAGTAACACTCAGGTCGCCCCGCCTCAACAGCGCCTTGGCCCGCTCGATCCTTCGGGTCATGAGGTAGGAATATGGGGTCTCCGAATACTCTTGTCTGAAACGGCGGCTGAAGTGTGCCGTTGACATGAGGGCGGTACGTGCCAGAGCCGGAACATCCAGCGGCTTAGCATATTCGCGGTCCATCTGGTCCCTAGCCCTTCGCAACCTGCGCAGTTCGTCAAGGTCGGGGCGCACGACTAAATTCTAAGCCCATTCGCAAGGTACCGGATTGGGACACGCAATAATGCGACGAGGTGCAGCTCAGGTAAGTTGATTACCCGAGGCAACTACATCATTCGGGGAGTCATCTTCCGGTGCGGTCGCCATTTCAGGACCGTACTTCCCGACCTGGCACGAGTCAGCGCTTCCGGCCTTCACATAGCAGCCTTTACCGGCCTGCTTGGCTTGGTAGAGGGCGACGTCGGCCTCGCGGACCAGCTCCTGAACCGTATCTCTGATACCGCACGCAACACCCACCGAGACTCGGACATCAACAATTACGGGTTCGGCGGGATCCAGAACGATCGGCTCACTCAACGCTTCGATTATCCGCCTTGCGACGACCTCGGGACCTTCTTCTTCAGCAGAGAGGCTCTCCTTTCTGTCTTCTTCCGTCAAGACTAGGAACTCGTCACCACCTAGGCGACCAATGGTGTCAGTCGAGCGGACCGAAGCCCTCAACCGGTTAGCCACTGCCGCCAGCAAAGAATCGCCGACGTCATGACCGAACGTGTCGTTCACTTCCTTGAAATTGTCGATGTCGACAAAAAGAGCCCCGATCACACGCGGGTACCTATGGGCGCGAGCCAGTATTTGCTCAGCTCTATAAAAGAGTTCGGCACGGTTGGCCAAGCCGGTAAGCGGGTCATGAGATGCTTGATGCTTAAGCTCTAGTGTGCGCTCGTCAACCATCCGGAGCGCCACCTCTCGGGATCGCCCGAGGTGATAGAAGAGGGCAAAAAGCACTAGGGTCAGGGCGATTCCCAAAGCAGCCAACACCATTCCCTCCAAGCCGGGAGTGGACGAGCGAACCCCGCTAACAGCCACGCTTATGCCTGGAGCTGCTGCGAGCAACTGGCGGTGTACGAACAAGGAATGGCCGGGCGCACTTAGCAAAGACGCGACAGTCGTTGTCCCTGAGGCCAGAGACACATTCAGTCCCTTGGTCGTGCCCATAGCCCGGGAGATCAGCATAGGGCCATCGAAGTCACCAAAAGTCCAACCGATGATCGAAGCTTGCCTCCCAGATACCGAAGTGGGTACAACTCCACCCTTGAACACAGGGTCAAGAACCAGGTAGACATTCCGGTACATCTTCACGATCGAAGTTGCCAGGGAAGATTTCGTTGAACCAAGCGCCACCATCGAGGTCATCGAAAACAGTTGCGGGGTGCCCGACGCTGTCGCCTGGTTTAACCAAGAAGAGGCATTGAGCTTTCCTATGCCTGGTATTTCCGAAGCACACGCGTCGTATCCGGGAGGGCCGCCCGTCGGGTGCAGCACCACTCCATATCTAGCCATACAATAAATGCTTCTCGATCCAGTCGGATATGGAGCATAAGGCCCTGATCCATAACCCGGAATTGGGTCGTCGGTAACAGCAGTCTCGTATGAGGCAAGGTCTCCTGCCCTTACCGGCATTATGAAAGTCATTCCGACTGTTCCTGGATAGTTGACGGAAGGGTCCAAAGAAGAAAGCCAAGCCCCAATCTGCCGGTTGCTGGGATTTGGAGTCGTGGCGATCAAGTTACCGAATGACCTTTGGAAATCGAGGTCACGTTGCAGTCCTGTATCGATGGAGGTGCCGATTCCCTCCGCAACGTTGTCAAACGATTTCCTGTCCTGGGACTGCTGGTAGCTCGCCCAGAGCCAGCCTCCGGCAACCGAAGACGCTATTCCAGCCGTCATCAGGCCTACGGAGGCAAAGCGCCAAAAGCGACGGAGGGAAGATTGACCAGTCGAGGAGTCGTTCGGTGACCATTCGCTACTGCGACGTCGCCTCAACATCGTCATGGCCTAGTTATCGACCGATCAGCCGAGAAACTTCACTCAGACACTCCCGATTCAATTGCAATCGGATTGCAATAAATGGATCCGGAACTCCGCACCAAACATGTGCCGCTTTTTGTTTGTAGTACATGTTCTATTTTATTGATTCTAACGCGTTATTTTACGGCAATTAGGTACATAACTCTCGAAAGCAATGGACCCTCGAATGGATCCACGATCCTATCCCCAATTACGAACGCCCGGCCCCGGCGTTGACTTTTCTGACACGGTGACCCTAATGTTTGTCTATACAAATTTGGTTCCTTTGTCCAGGCCTCAGCCTGCGCGTATCAAGTGCTTCTCGCGTGAATAATGTGTGCTTCCGGGCAAAGGCCATCATTTCGTCGAATAGAAAGCAGGAGGCCGTTCCGATGCTCAGCCGAAAGTGCGGAGATTCCTTTCCATTGAAGGGCAGGGACAGGTCAAGGCTCGGTTATTCGCCCGTTAGCAGATGGTTCCGTAGGTCGGCACTATCCGTTTCGGCAATCATTGCCGCATCGTCGATTACCGTCCTTCCTTCGCTTCTCCCGCCACTTGGGAGTCCAGCAATCGCAAGCGCAGCCGTCACCCAACCAAGCCCTCCCGTGCAGCCCGCCTCCGGATTTGGGTCGAACACCCCTTGCTCCTCGACCTCCATGTCGGTGTCCAACCCGAACGCGCCCGGCTCCTCGATTACCGTCTATTACCCTCAAGGAAGTGCGCAGACGCCTCTCATGGGCGGAACCTGTGGAGACTCAAATCGCCCTGTTGTCGCCATGGTGCATGGTCTTGATGCCGGGTACTCAGGTCTCTATATCGGAATCATCGATCACCTGGTAAGCGTCGGCAACATCGTGATCTTTGCAACATACAACACCAATACCGGGAGCTTCGTGACGTCGTACCAAGACGAGGACAGCGCCCTAGTTACGGCGGTTTCACACCTCAAGCGAGACGACATGACCCGCTTCGGAATCGTGGGCCACTCGATGGGTGGAGGTGCGACGGCATACTTAGCTCAACATGCAGCTTCCCGGGGATGGGGATCGTCGAGCTTCTGGGTTTTCGCGCTCGCACCCTGGTACGTGGCCGGCGTCGGAACCGGCACGATCACCTTTCCGTCGAACGCACGGGTAATAATCCTCAATTTCGACGATGACGTCTTTGTCGACGCAAGGATCGGCATCGACTACCTCAATTCCCTGAACTTGCCCCCAACCCAGAAGGTGCACGTCGAAATCCAGAGTGAGACGAGGGGTACGGTAAAGCTGATGGCCACCCACCTGTCGCCGAATTCAATCATCTCGCCGGAGAACTCTATTAAGTTCTATGGCATCTACCGCAATGCGGACGTGCTTGAGAGTTGCTCGATCCAGAATGTCCCCTGCGATTGGAGTTCGCTTTCCTACATGGGAGCCTGGAGCGATGGGCAACCGGCAACCCCGGCAATAATTTCAGAGAACCCTCAAGATATGGGTCCTTATGCTCTCGCCGAATGCACACTGGCGTCGAACCCAAGAAACGCCGACTGCGGACCCTCAATAATCACCAAGCCGGCTTAGCCACCAAGGACCAACGGTTACCGTTTCTGCCTACCTTCGATCGCAACCGTAACTAATGCTGATAGGCCAATAAGCAGGGCTGCGACGAAGTACCCCTGGAGAATGCCGCATTATGGGCAATCCATATGCGGGTTCAGTGCGACCCATATGCGGGTTCAGTGCGATTCGTTTTCGCGTCCACCTTGGCTCTGGTTGCCTCCCCCACTCAAAAAGGGTCCCGTAGGATTGCCGGGTGGACACCATTCCCTCCTTGAGCGCACTTTCCCTCAGCGCTTTGCGCAATAGAAGGCTACGACCGGGCCTGAAGCAGACACAGGTAAGGTGGCGCTCGTTCGCCGTCGTGATCGCCTTGGCTCTAACTTCGACGGCCTGTGGTGGGTCGGGCAACCCGCTTCACGGGCATCTCGCCGACCAACAAGGACCGGCATCAAGCACCACAACGACAACAGTTGCCAAGTCGTGGTCGAAGTTCCAGGACATTTCGACAAACGCGCCATTGGTTT
>DAIDIS010000115.1 GCA_027451785.1 Acidimicrobiales bacterium | reverse complement strand
CCGAGGCGATTGAAGTAATGGGCGATAAGATCAGCTCCCGAATCGCAGCCGAAAAGGCCGGTGTTGCAGGTGTACCCGGCCGCTCCGAGCCGGTCAAGGATGTTTCCGAGATCGTGGCGTTCGGTGAGGAGTTCGGTTGGCCGGTTGCGATCAAGGCAGCCTACGGCGGTGGCGGGCGAGGAATGAAAGTCGTTAATGCCGCCGGTGAGGCGAAAGAGGCAATGGAGTCCGCCCAAAGGGAGGCACAGGCATACTTCGGTCGTCCCGAGATCTACCTTGAGCGCTACCTAACCTGGCCTCGACACATCGAGATGCAGGTTTTCGCCGACTCCCACGGGAATGCCGTCTGGTTGGGAGAGAGGGACTGCTCGTGCCAGAGGCGTCACCAGAAGCTGATCGAGGAGTCACCGGCACCCAACTTCCCTGACGACGTTCGCCAAGCCATGGGAGCAGCCGCAGTTGCAGTCTCGAAGGCCTGTGGCTATGTGAACGCCGGTACCGTCGAGTTTCTTTTCCAAGAGGGCGAGTTCTACTTCCTTGAAATGAATACCCGCCTTCAGGTCGAGCACCCCGTAACCGAGATGGTGTGCGGTATGGATCTTGTCGCTCTTCAGCTGAGAATCGCCCAGGGCGAGCCTTTGGGTTTCACCCAAGATGACGTGACCCGAACCGGCTGGGCCATTGAGTGCCGACTCAACGCCGAAGACCCAGCGGCAGGCAAGTTCCTCCCTTCCCCCGGCACGCTCACCCGCTTTAGGAGGGCTGATGGCCTGGGTGTCCGCACTGACGCCGGTTACGAAGCCGGAGATACCGTCAGCCAGTTCTACGACAACCTAATCGCCAAGCTGATCACATGGGGACCGGATCGTGAGGTTGCTCGCTCAAGGATGATTAGGGCGCTAAGAGAGACTGAAATCGAGGGCGTAGCCACCACAATTCCTGCCCATCTCGCAATTCTTCAAGAACCCGACTTCATCGAAGGCAATCACTCGACAAAGTGGGTTGAAGAGACTGTCGACCCGGCCAAGTTCGCCAAGGCGCCCGAGGCTTCCACAACGGCTCTACTCGCAGGATCTCCGGAAGGCGAAGGGAAGGGATCCGACGTTGAGCCCAAGGTCCTCAAAGAGGTTCAGGCCGAAGTCGGAGGGAGGCTGTTCAGCGTCAAGCTTTGGGTTCCTGAAACTTCCGGCACTGTAGTGGCAGCGGCACAGGGGCAGGCAAAGAAGTCATCAAGGCAGCGTTCCTCATCCGGAGGATCGAGCGCCG
Organism: Acidimicrobiales bacterium; assembly: GCA_027451785.1. GTDB lineage: Bacteria > Actinomycetota > Acidimicrobiia > Acidimicrobiales > JAKAVM01 > DAIDIS01. The sequence continues at coordinate 977 of DAIDIS010000115.1, read as the reverse complement.
GTTCCGATGGCACCGTATCCGTGCCGATGCAGGGAACAATTGTGAAGTTGCTTGTCGAGGAAGGCGACACGGTCGAAGAAGGCCAAGGTGTCTGCGTCCTGGAGGCGAGGAAGATGGAGAACACCATCAACGCACCGATTTCTGGGACCGTGACCGAGATCAAGGCGGGTGCCGGGACCTCTGTTGGACCTGGCGACGTCATCTTGGTGATCGGGTAGTACAAGTATTAGGGCCACCGCCGGTCCTCTATAAATAGCTAGGACCGGCCCCATGGACTGACTGGAGGACGGTCTGGACCGTCTGCCTCCTACCTTGCGGGTTGATACACCCCGAAAACCCCGCGCAGGGTGTCGCTTACTTCACCCAGGGTTGCCCTTCGCCTTAGGGCTTCCTTCATTGGGTAGAGGATGTTGTCGTCACCCCTTGCGGCCTTTTCGAGGTCCTGAAGTGCGTCGTCGACTGCCGATTGGTCCCTGTCCGTCTTCAGCTTCCTCAGGCGACGGATTTGCTGGGTTTGCAATTCCGGGTCAATTGGGAACACCTCTGCCGGTTCCTGTGAATCCTCGGTGAATTTGTTTACGCTGACGATCACCTTTTCGCCATTGTCGATGGCGTTCGCATAGGCATACGCTGCCCGCTCGATCTCGTCTTGCATGTATCCGGCTTCGATAGCGGAAACCGCTCCACCCATTGCGTCAATCTTCTCGATGTACTCCCAAGCCCTCTCTTCGACTTGGTTGGTGAGCTGCTCTACGAAGTACGACCCCGCCAACGGGTCGACCGTATCAGTGACACCCGACTCATTTGCAACAATTTGTTGAGTCCTGAGCGCTATCTTTGCCGCTTTCTCGGTAGGAAGGCCGAGAGCTTCGTCGAAACTATTTGTATGGAGACTCTGGGTCCCACCAAGAACCGCCGAAAGCGCCTGGACCGTTACCCTGATGACATTGTTTTCGGGCTGTTGCGCGGTCAGAGTT
>DAIDIS010000114.1 GCA_027451785.1 Acidimicrobiales bacterium | reverse complement strand
TGCCTTCGCGCTCGATGATCCTGGGCACTTCAGGGTCGCATAGCTCCTCGTAGTCGGCGACTCGAGCTTCCCAGTCGTCCGACATGGCCATGAGCTCCGGAGTTTCCAGTGACGGACGAAGCGAAATTTCGGTAACGCCGGGGGTCAGGGACTCGATGGCCTCAATGAGACGGGACTTGCCTGGTAATCCGTCCCTTTGTTGCCTGGCTGCACTGGGAACGGTTGGCGAGTAGTCGGCCAGTGCCCCCACGTCTATATAGCGATCAGGGGTTGTGATGCCCTCTTGCATCGCTATCTCCGCGATCGGGAAGCCGATCTGGCGATTGCCGACGTCGTCCAAAAGGCGGATCGGTAGCGAGTATTGGAAGGCCAGATCCAAATAGACATCGAAAAACTCGGGCCTCAGTTGAAGTGCCGACATGTGTGAGTCGAGATGTGTGACGTCGAAGCCCCAATAGATAGCCCTGACGATTTGAGCAGAGCATTCCTTTTTCACTTCGTCGAGGTCGGCATGATCCCAAAAGTCCCCAAGCGTCCGCGGAAACCCGCCATCCCCGTCAAGAAGCGATGGCGAATGGGTGATGGGTCCCCACCGGTAGAGATCGTGCTCGGCCAAAAGGGTCAGGTGAACTCCCACGTCTTCGCCTCTGTAATGGTAGGCGGCGTGCCTTGCCCATGGGCAGGGCACCATTAACCCGGCGCTGGTGGCTACGTTTCGCCTGAGTGAGTCGTAGATTGCTGCATTGGCTGAGTGACAGGAACCCAGGTCGTCGCAGCTGATGATCAGAAGCTTCGCGTCGTCGTCGTATCCAAGAAGAGAGTTCAAGGTTCCCACTTGAACGAAGCTACACCCATCCGGCGTCTTTGCCCGCCGCGCGGAGCCGGGGCACCTCGGAGACCGGTTTGGTATGTCCGTTTAGTGATTGCCGGTGCATCCCTTTGGCAACAGGTATCAGTGCCGGGACTATGCTTGGCGCGAGCGTTCTGTCCGGAATGCCCGGGTTTAAGCCGGACGGTATGGCCCGACTCACCCGGGGGAGGTTTGAACGTGCCTGAGTCCTACGACCTGGTTGTTATTGGAGGTGGGCCCGGCGGTTACGCGGCGGCCCTATATGCCGGAGCGGCCGGTTTGTCCGTGGCGGTCGTGGAGAAGGGAAAGGTCGGGGGCACCTGTCTCCATCGTGGCTGTATCCCCGCCAAAGAGTTCCTTGAGACGGCAAATGTCTACCGAACCGTCAGTGACTCCGAGACATATGGAATTGGGATCGGGAAAGTCGCCATCAATTTCGCCAAGTCGGCAGAGCGTAAGCGTTCAGTTGTAAGCCAGCTTCACAAGGGCCTCCAGGGGCTGATGAAAAAGCGGAAGGTAACAACCTACGAGGGAACTGGCTCCTTGGCCGCCGGAAACACCGTCCGGATCCAGCCCTCAGACGGTACCGACGTGCTCGAGATCGTGGGCCGGAACGTGATATTGGCTTCTGGCTCCGTACCTCGGACCATCCCGGGTTTCGAGCCGGATGGCAAGTCGATCATGACGTCCGACGAGTTCTTGGATATCGAGAGGATTCCGGCTTCAGCGGTTGTGATCGGGGGTGGCGCAATCGGTTGCGAGTTCGCCTCAATGCTCTCGGACATGGGAGCGAAGGTGACTCTTATTGAAGCCCTGCCCACGTTGCTCCCAGGTTGCGATGCCGACATAGCCGCAGTGGTGTCCAAGTCATTCGAGAGGCGGGGGATAGACGTCTTTACCGGCACCCAGGTGACCGGCCAGACCCCAAAAGGTGGGGTGCGGACCACGGTTGCTTTCGGTGTCGACAAAGAGGTCACCGTGGAAGCTGTAGTGGTGGCGATCGGCAGGAAGCCTTTTTCTGAGGGATTGGTATTCCCGTCGAGTGGTGTCGAGATTGACGAGCGGGGTTTCGTGAAGGTCGACGAGTTGATGAGGACTACGGCTAGCGGCGTCTACGCTGTGGGCGACATAGTCGACTCTCCCCAGTTGGCCCATGTGGGGTTCGCCGAGGCAATTGTTGCAGTGAAGGATATCCTCGGAGAACAGCCCCAGCCCGTGGACTACGCGAAGGTTCCGTGGTGCATCTACTCGCATCCCGAAGTCGCCTTCGCGGGTTATTCGGAACAGGCTGCCAAAGAGGCTGGTTTCGAGGTGAAAACCGAGAAGATCCGTATGGTAGGCAACTCAAGGGGAATAATCCTTGGTGAGACCGACGGGATGGTAAAGCTGATAGCGCAGAGGAAGCCCGATGGGGGCGCCGGAAAGCTTCTAGGCGTCCATATGGCAGGACCTTGGGCTACCGAGCAGCTCGGTCAGGGATACCTGGCCGTCAACTGGGAGGCTCTGCCGGAAGAGATCGCGCAATTCATTCAGCCACACCCGACTCTTTCCGAATCATTTGGTGAAGCAGTTATGGCTCTTGCCGGAAGGGGGTTACACGGATAGTGGCCGATGTTGTAATGCCACAATTGGGCGAAACCGTGACAGAGGGAACGATCACCAAGTGGCTGAAATCGGTGGGCGACCAGGTCGCTCAGGACGAGGCCCTTTTTGAGGTGTCCACCGACAAGGTCGATTCCGAGGTTCCTTCCTCGGCAACCGGCTTTTTGCAGGAAATACTCGTGCAAGAGGGTGACACAGTTGACGTCGGTACCCGGCTTGCAGTGATTGGTGACTCTGCGCCTTCAGCCAAGCCCTCCGAAAGTGTTCTGGAAGAATCCGCACCTGTGGCGGAAGTGCCCACTGAAGCGAAGCCCGCTTCGGGTATGACTGAAGAGGTTTCGAAGGTCGAGTCTGCGGTCAACGGAAGTCAATCGTTGCCCGAGACCAGCCAGCGGGCTTCATCGTCTAAGTCCCCAGGTGTCGCCGGGCCTCCAGGTTTTGAAGGGTCGTCCAGTCAGCGTGCGGGAGGCGGACCTGCGCTTCTTTCGCCCGTCGTCAGGCGATTGATTGACGAGAGTGGCATTGACCCCGCCTCGATTCGCGGCACAGGGCTAGGTGGCAGGATAACAAGGGACGACGCCGAAGCTGCGATCGGCAAGCGCAACGGAGTGCCATCATCGGTGAAGATTCCAGGGGAACCCTCCCCTCAGTCCCCGGCACCGGCGAGCCTCCCTTCGGCCAGTCCGGCGACAACCGGCGACCTTGCTGCGCCTAGACAGGGAGGTGCGAACGCGACCATACTCCCTACCCAACCTTCGCGGCAGGCCGAGCAGATTTCGCTTCTCAGGACCGGCGACGAGGTGATTCCGTTTACCAATATCCGCCGCCGAACGGCTGAGCACATGCTCCGGTCGAAGCAGATATCGGCGCATACGCTGGTCGTGACCGAAGTGGATTTTGAGGGCGTTGACGCGGTCCGACGAAACCAAGGTGAGAACTTCATGGCGGAGGAGGGGTTCACCCTGACCTACCTACCGTTCGTTATGAAGTCTGTTGTCGAAGCCCTAAGAGCATGGCCGAATATCAATGCCTCCGTCGGGGATGACTCCTTGATCGTTCATCACGATCTTCACATCGGGGTGGCAGTGGATCTCAACTCGGAGGGTCTCATCGTACCCGTGGTGCGATACGCAGATACGAAAAGCCTCCGAGGGCTTGGCCGTGAAATCCGAGACCTCGCCGATCGAGCTCGATCGAAGCAACTTCTGGCGGACGAGGTAGCCGGAGGCACGTTTACGATCACCAATGCGGGGCCCTTCGGGACCTTCATTACAGCGCCGATCATCAACCAGCCTCAAGTGGCGATTCTTTCTACCGATGGCGTCGCCCGCCGCCCGGTGGTGGTGCAGCTGCCCGACGGCACCGAAGGGCTTGCAATTCACTCGGTTGGCCACTTGGCGCTTTCCTTCGACCACCGAGTAATCGATGGCGCATACGCGGCACGATTTCTTCAGACCCTAAAGGAGACAATCGAGACTAGAGATTGGTCTCAAGAGCTTTGACGACGCCGGTGCCGGCGAAGACTTTGAGGGTCAGATGGCTGGGGAAGGTCTCGTACGATGAGGCATTGTGCCTTCAGAACAGCATTTCCCGGAACTCCAACGACGACTATCTGCTTCTTCTGGAACATCCTCATGTATTTACGGTAGGCAGAAGTGCTGCTGCCGGAAGCGTCCCTGCCGGTAAGTTTCTTGCGGGAGCTGAGGTTGTCAACACTTCCCGGGGAGGCGGCGTAACTTACCACGGCCCCGGGCAACTCGTAGCGTACCCGTTGTTCTCCGTTTCCTCCCGGCCGGGCTCGGTACCGGCTTTCGTGCGAAGTCTGGAAGAGGTGGTTATCCGAACACTTCGCCTTTTGGGAATTGAGGGCGGGACAAGGTCGGATGGTCGCCCGGGTGTCTGGGTACCTCTTGAGAACAACGGAGTTCAGAAGCCTGGAGCAATGGGAAAGATTTGCTCTTTGGGGGTCCGGTTCTCAAGGCACAGGACAACCCATGGCATTGCACTGAACGTGTGCCCTGATATGGGTTATTTCGACAGGATCGTTCCTTGCGGCATACCCGACGTCAAAATGGTGTCGATGCGCGACCTCGGTTTCAAGGGTCCGATGAGCGAAGTTGTAGAGGCAATAGCTGCCGAGACATCGGAGGTCTTCGGCTATGAGGGTGTCGACTTCGCTTCCGTATCAAAGGGAAAATCGGGCTCGGTGGAGGAACCAGACAAGGGTCAGTTCGAAGAAGGTGGAGCCGGAGGCGGAGAAGGCGTATCGGTTCAATTGAGATCCCGACTTGTCTCTTCCGGCGTCGATGTCTCGTCGGCGATGAATATTGCGCAGAGGAAGCCCGAGTGGCTCCGCTCGAACTTCAAGACCGAGCCGGGCTACCTCGGGCTGAAAAGGCAGATGCGCTCTTTGGACTTGGTCACAGTCTGCGAGGAGGCGGGTTGCCCAAACATCTATGAGTGCTGGGCCGATGGCACGGCGACCTTCATGGTCAACGGGGAAAGATGTACAAGGGCATGTGGGTTCTGTCAGATCGATACCTCCAAGCCGCTTCCGGTGAAGGCCGATGAGCCGGACCGCGTGGCAAAGGCGGTCTTGTCGATGGGCCTCGATTACGCCGTTGTGACTACGGTTGCCAGAGACGACTTGTCGGACGGTGGAGCGAGCACCGTCGCTTCCACCATTGCCGCCATCAGAAAATCGAGTCCGAATACCAAGGTAGAGGTCTTGATTTCGGACTGCAGAGGGAGAGATGAAGACTTGGAGACGATCTTTAGCGCAAGGCCCGATGTTCTCAACCACAACCTGGAGACCGTTGCTCGGCTGCAAAGAGCTGTAAGGCCGTCTGCAGGTTATGCGAGGAGCCTCGCTGTCCTGGCCCGAGCAAGCGACCACGGACTCGTGGCCAAGTCGGGAGTCATGGTCGGGCTGGGCGAGACGACGGAAGAGTTGTACCAGGCCTTGGCTGACCTTAGGGCGGTTGGTACTGAAATCGTCACCGTTGGTCAGTATCTGAGACCTTCCTTGAAACACATCCCCGTCGCAAGGTTCGTGAGCCCGGAGGAGTTCGAGCAGATCGAAGCTTTTGGTTACGGCCTTGGTTTCTCCCATGTGGAGGCATCCCCTCTTACCCGTTCGAGCTTCCACGCAAAAAGAGCCTTTGCTTCTGCCGGCGTTCCGGGTGCGTTGACTGAAGTGGGCGCACAATCATGAGCCTGTCGGAGGCCGGAGGCGCCTCAAGTTCCGGGACCGAAGGTGCCCTCAGAAGCGAAGCGAAAGCGGGCGCCTTACCCGCGCTTGGGTTCCCTTCCCGGGAGCGAATATTGAAGGTTTCCGAGGCCATGGAGTCCGCGGGTTGCGACGTCATGTTGCTTTCCACGGGGGCTGACCTTCCCTGGCTTACTGGGTACGAGGCGATGCCCTTGGAGCGACTTACCGTGCTTGTGCTGGCCATTGGCCGCGATCCTGTTCTGGTGTTACCCGAGTTGGAGGCTCCCAGGGTCGATACTTCCCTCGCTCCGATCGAGGTCTTGCCTTGGAGGGAAGGGGATGACCCGATCGAAGAAGCTGTTCGTATCGTCAACCCCAAAACGGCGCCCTTGAATGTCGCAGTCTCCGACCGAATGTGGTCAGCGTTCCTTCTTGCCTTCCAATCAAAGATGGCAGGGTGCAGGTGGATTAGTTCGTCTTCAATCATGGGACCCCTCAGGGAATTGAAGGACAAGGCGGAGATCGCTGCATTGAAGAAGGCCGCCGACGCGGCAGACAGAGTCGCCGCCCAACTTCTCACCGGTGATATCAAATTGATCGGAAGGACGGAGGCGGAAGTATCCGCGGATATTTCGGACCGCCTAACCCAGGAGGGACACGAGAAGGTAAATTTCGCGATTGTCGGCAGCGGCCCTAACTCCGCCAGCCCTCACCACGCTCCCGGCAGTAGGAGGATTGGTCCCCGAGAAGCCGTTGTGTGCGACTTTGGCGGAACAATGCGATTCTCGGACGACCCACGGATGGATCGCTTGTCGCTGGGCTATTGCTCGGACACGACGAGAACTGTGATGACGGGCGAGCCCACCGGACTGTTCAGGGAGCTCTATGAAGTGCTGTACAGGGCCCAGGAGGCTTCAAGAGAGGCGGCACGGGTTGGAGCGACTTTTCACAGTATCGACGATGCCGCTCGATCGATAATTCGCGATGCAGGATTTGGGAGGTTCTTTATCCATAGGACCGGTCACGGTATCGGGATCGAAGAACACGAGGAGCCATACGTTATCGAGGGAAACGATCAACTAGTTGAACCGGGGCACGCATTCTCCATCGAGCCGGGGATTTACCTGGGTGCGGACGCCGGACACCTGGACAGCAATGACGGGGATCTTGTGGGCATTGACCGGGGTACGCGTTCTGGCGGAGGCTTCCCGTATGAAGTCGTTGGAGCGAGGATCGAGGACATCGTAGTAGCAACCGAAGATGGCCCGTTGGTCCTCAACAATTCGGATCGATCCCTCGTGGTGGTGGAGAGCTAAGAGACCGCTGCTCACCTAAGATCGAGCTCATGGACTGTGGCCTCAAGGAACGGCGCGCACTTGTAGCGGCATCTTCAAAGGGACTCGGAAGGGCTACGGCTGTTGCTCTTGCAAGCGAAGGCTGCAATGTACTTATAACCGGCCGCGACGAAGCTGCACTGGCCGCGACGAAGTCGGATATTGAAAAGCTCGGAAGCCGTTGCGAGGCCTTCGCAATTGATGTAACCGACCCTTCCTCGCCGAACCTGATGGTCGAACGAACCATCAGCGATTTTGGAGGGATAGACATTGTTGTAGCGAATGCAGGCGGACCTCCACAAATGCTTTCCGTCGATACCTGCGAGCATGACCTGACCGCGGCGCTCAACAACAATCTCGTAGCGGCCGTGTCACTCGCCAGATGCGCACTGCCTTTCATGCGAGAGCAAAGGTGGGGCCGGATTGTCTGCATCGCTTCCTACACCGTCGTTCAGGCAGTACCAAACCTTTCATTGTCAAACACCGCAAGGCTGGGTCTTTGGGGTTGGGTGAAGGGAGCCGCCCACGACCTCAAAGGCTCCGGTGTGACGGTTAACATGGCGTGCCCCGGAACGCATGCGACCGACCGGATGCGTGCCTTATACGGGGAAAGGCTGCGTGAGGTAGAACTGGCAGCAATGGGGGCACCCCAGGACTTCGGTTCCGCAGTCACATTTCTTTGCTCTGAACAGGCAAGATTCATTAATGGCGCAAAATTGGTAGTCGACGGAGGCGAGACCTTAGCTGTATAGAGCTAAGTGTTTTGCGCTCGGAACCCGATCAATAAATCACAATGAAGTTTTTTGATGAGGAGGTCGGGGAGGAGCATATTGAGGTCGGCGTTCGCCTTGGCGCCACCGGACTTTCGATGTGGTTCGTCTCGGCTGTCTCCAGTTGGATTCTCGCCCACAGGTACGGCTGGCAGTGGGGGGACACTGCAATGGTGGGCGCAGCTGCCGTCGGAGTTGTTTACCTAACCTCGAAGATTCGCGAACTGAGTCGAACGCGAAACCTGAACAGCATTTCAGCCTCCCCGAACCTTGTTTTCGGTATTGTCGTCTTGTTGGCGGGAAGCTCGCTCGTGGCAACCACCGATCGCGGGGCCGGGAATATATACCTCTTCCCGCTCCTCGCTGTGATCATATTCGTTGCAATCATCGGCGATACCGTCATGCGATTGTCGATGTGGGCGATCTGCTCCATAGGTACCTCTCTCTCGCTCTTGGCACAGCACTTCCGCGGCACGAGCCTTGTCGTCAACACCCTTGTATACGCGGCCGGTTACGCATCGGTGATCAGCATGGTCGCTCAGATCAACTCGTGGTTTATAGGACGGTACGAGGCTAGGGATGCACTGAAGAAAATCGCCGAGGAGACTTCCTCCGCCACGGATCTCCGCGAGGCCTTACGAAGGTGCGCCCCGGTTATCTGTTCTATGTTCAGGTCCGAATGGCTCACTGTCGTGGAGTTCGGTGAGCATGGCAACCTTTCGGTGTTCATGAGCTGGTTTCCGCATGGTAATGAGAGTGTCCAGTCGTTGGGAGCGGAGCCGGATACCGAGCTTAACTACCTGATGGCCGAGGAAATAAAAGGAGTCGGAAGCCTTCCCCAGCTCCTTGAGAACTCGGAGCACACCCACGGCAATGTCCTGACGAGAGAGTTTGCAATCGTTCATTTCGGCTTCACCGATGCCGGAGAGATGATGCTTGTGGCAAAGCTGAGCAAGCAATCACGGATGAGAAGGTCTCTCATGGAGGATGTGACCGACGCCCTCGCTTCGATTCTCCTCCGGGTCAGTTGGAGAATCTCCTACTTCGGGAACCTCAAGGAGGAAGTGCGTCAAGACCCCTTGACCGGTCTTGCGAACAGGAGAGCTTTGTCCGAAAGAGTCGAGACGGAGATGTCCAGAGCCGCCCGTTTCGGATCCAAATTGGCTGTTGCCATCCTTGACGTCGACTATTTCAAGGCATACAACGACCAATTTGGGCACGCCGAAGGCGACCAGCTCCTAAGGTCGATGGCCGAGATGATGTCCGATCGGGTTCGAGGTCAGGACCTGGTGGTGCGCTATGGAGGCGAGGAGTTTTGTGTCCTATTGCCTGATACTGATCCTGAGGGAGCGGAAAGACTGATCAATAAGCTCAGGCAGATGACCTACACAGTGCCGGGCCGCAAGCGGGTGAGCCTATCCGGAGGCGTCGCGATATGGGATGGTAGCGAGAGCTTTGATGAACTGATGAAGCGCGCGGATGACGCTTTGTACGTGGCGAAGAAGATGGGGCGTAACAGGGTGGTGTTCGCTGAGTTACGAGAAGATTAGCCGTCCTGGTCTTCTTGTGCGTCCCTCGCGATCAGCGTGTACCGGTTCAGCGGGCTACGAAGTATTTTGCTTGAGGATGGTGGCAGATGAGGGCAACCGTGGACTGCTCAGGGTGCAGCTGGAATCCCTCGCTTACTTCGACACCGATTCTCGTAGCCTCGAGTAAGTCTGCTACCTTCTCGTTGTCTTCGAGGTCTGGGCAGGCGGGATAGCCGAATGAATATCGACCCCCCCGGTATTGTTGCCGGAAGAGGCCACCGAGCGAAGGCCCGTCCTCGGAGGCGAATCCCCATTCCTCGCGGATTCTGTGATGCCAATACTCCGCAAGTGCCTCCGCCATTTCCACGCCCAGCCCATGCAGGTATAGATAACTCTGGTACTCGTTGTTGGCGTATAGCCGAGCGGTCTCTTGAGAGACCTTTGGTCCTATCGTTACCAAGTGAAATGCCACCCAGTCTTCCTCTTGTGACTCGACCGACCTGAAAAAGTCAGAGATGCAAAGCCACGGCTCCTTTGCCTGGCGCGGGAAGTTGAAACGAAGTCGCTCGTCTCTGCGATTCTCGTCCTTATATACGATTAGGTCGTTGCCTTCTGAGTTGACGGGAAAGTATCCCCATACCGCTTGGGGGACCAAGACGTCTTTTTGCTTGGCGAATGCCAGTTGCTCCCGAAGGACCGACCTCACTCTGTCCTTGAACTGCGAGTCGTCCTCGCCCTTGTTTGGACGGTATCCCCACTGGTTCCTGAACAAAGCGGTCTCGTTGAGATAGGCGGCAACGTCGTCAACTGGAATCCCCTTTGCAACCGAGGAGCCGACGAACGGAGGTTTGAATATCGGGTTGTCGGTTGAGACTGATGGCGCACGCGCTGGGATCGTTCCCATAGCTTCTGCAAGTTCTCGATTTTCAGCGTCGGTTTGCGACTTCCTTGGGGGAAGGTTCCGGCCTCCCTCCTTTCGGCCGAAGTCGGGGTCGTCGATAGCTTCCCGCTTTAGTTCCATCAGCCGGTCGATCGTGTGCAGACCTTCGAATGCGTCCTTGCCATAGAAGAGACGACCCTTATACACCTTGCGCAGGTCCTTCTCGACATATGTGCGAGTAAGGGCTGCCCCACCAAGGATTACTGGGATCTCGTGCAAACCCCGCGAGTTCAGTTCCTCAAGGTTTTCCCTCATTATCAACGTGGACTTGACCAGCAGGCCGCTCATCCCGATCGCATCGGCCTTGACCTCCTGGGCCTTTGCCACCATCTCGCTTAATGCGACTTTGATCCCCAGGTTGTGCACCTCGTAGCCATTGTTGGTCAAGATGATGTCCACCAGGTTCTTGCCTATGTCGTGAACATCTCCCTTCACGGTTGCAAGAACGACCCGCCCTTTGCCACCGCTGTCCGACTTTTCCATGTGCGGTTCGAGATAACCTACTGCCGTTTTCATTGTCTCCGCCGACTGCAGGACGAAGGGAAGTTGCATCTGGCCTGAACCAAAAAGCTCGCCCACCACCTTCATTCCCTCCAGGAGAATGTCATTTACGATCGCGAGGGCAGCGATACCTTCTGCGAGCGCTTCATCCAGGTCGGACTCGATGCCGTTCCTGTCGCCGTCAATGATTCTTTGAGACAAACGGCGATCGACTGGCCAGTCACTCCGGTCCTCGATCGTTGAGGCGGACTCCTTTACGCCCTCAAATGCCTGGAGAAGCTCTTTTAGCGGATCGTACTCCGATCCCGGATCCCCCGGTTCACCAAAACCCGGCCTTCTTCGGTCGTAGATGAGATCGAGGCAGATCTCCTTGTGCTTTTCATCGATCCGATTCAGCGGGACGATCCTCCCGGCGTGAGCGATTGCTGCGTCGAGACCCGCCTTCATGCACTCGTGGAGGTAGACGGAGTTGAGAACGTGCCGTGCTGCGGGATTGAGCCCGAATGAGATGTTTGAAAGCCCCAGCACTGTATAGACACCGGGCAACTCTCGCTTGATGGCCCGAATTCCCTCAATGGTCTCGATTCCATCGCGCCTGCTCTCTTCCATCCCCGTTCCCAGCGGCAAGGCGAGGGCGTCAAACAGAAGGTCGGAGGGCTCCAATCCGTAGCGCTCGGTGGCGACTTCATATATAGCTTTGGCTGAGCGGAGCTTCCATTCGGCTGTTCGAGCCTGTCCCTCTTCGTCGATGCAGGTGCAAATGACGGCGCAGCCGTATTCCTTCGCCAGCTTCAAGAATTTGTCGAGGCGGGTGCCCTCCGCATCACCGTCTTCCAAGTTCACCGAGTTCAGGATTGGCCTACTGCCAATCCACTTGAGACCGGCTTCGATGACTTCAGCTTCGGTCGAGTCAAGGACGAGCGGAAGGCTTACTTGTGTGGCGAACCGGGATGCCACCTCGTCCATGTCCGAGACTCCGTCTGCACCTGTATAGTCCACGCATACGTCCACGGTATGCGCACCTTCCTTTACCTGTTCCACCCCCATCTGCACACAGGTGTCCCAGTCAGAGGCAAGCATTGCTTCCCGGAAGCGTTTCGAACCGTTTGCGTTCGTGCGTTCACCAATCGATAGAACAGAGTTCTCCTGTGCGAACGGCACGTGGGAATAGATTGAAGCCACTCCAGGCTCGTGGACAGGCTCACGCTTGGCAGGCGTTAGCCCGCCGCACTTTTGCACGACCTGCCTAAGGTGTTCCGGAGTGGTCCCGCAGCATCCGCCGACTATGTTCACGCCGTGGTCCACGATGAATCCGCGATGGTATTCCGCCAGAGCTTCCGGGGTGAGGTCGTAGTGCATCTTGCCATCGACGACGCTGGGCAACCCGGCATTCGGAATGACGGAGATCGGCATCCGACTGTGGGCAGAGAGGTAGCGAACGTGTTCTCCCATCTCGGCTGGGCCCGTCGCACAGTTGATGCCAACCGCTTGAGGCCGCATAGCGTCCAAAGTGCACAGTGCAGCTCCGATTTCGGTGCCTGGGAGCATCCTTCCCGTGAGCTCAATGGTTACCTGCACCTGAAGGGGTAGGAGCTTCCCGGCTCGGGTCATGGCCTTGCGAGCACCGATGATCGCCGACTTGGCCTGGAGAAGGTCGAACACGGTCTCGATGATCAGAAGGTCAACGCCGCCCTCGATCAGTCCCGAAGCCTGCTCCTCGTAGGCTTCCACCAATTGGTCGAAGCGAATCTGGCCAAGTGAAGGGAACTTGGTTCCCGGACCCATGGACCCAGCTACCCAACGCGGCCTATCGGCGGTCGAAAAATCCGATGCCACCTCCCTCGCAAGCCTTGCGGCCGCAACATTGAGATCGAAAGCCTTTTCGGGAATCTGATACTCATTGAGGACGATTGAGGTAGATCCGAATGAGTCTGTCTCGATTACGTCCACCCCTACTTCGAGGAAAGATGCGTGGAGGCCCCTGATGGCTTCGGGCTTCGTGAGAACGAGTATCTCGTTACAGCCCTCCAGGGAAGCTCCCCCGAAGTCGTCGGCTTCAAGACCGAGCAGCTGGAGATTGGTTCCCGTTGCTCCGTCGTAGATGACGACCCGTTCTCTTATAGCGTCAAGGAAGCTGTTAGTTGTGCCCACGGACTAAGGTTACTTTCTGTGAATTCAGGACCGGGAAAGATGGCTTGCGCTGGTGAAGCGTGCTTGGCTGGATGGCCAGACGGATTCTGGATAGTGGCCGGTTTGATAGCCGACCGCCGGTTAGGAGCGGCGTGAAGGTCTACACCAAAAAGGGTGACTCCGGGACCACGGGGCTGCTCTACGGGGGACGAGTCAGCAAAGATTCCGACCAAATAGCGGCCAACGGATGCATTGATGAAGCTCAATCCTCCATCGGGTTGGCCCGTGCCGAGCTTGGCCCCGGTAGCGAACTGGCGCAGGTTCTGGTTTCGGTCGAGCGCGACCTGTGGGTATTGATGGCTGAGGTTGCTACGTCAGCCGGTAATCGCGACAAGCAGGCGACGGCGGCCTCTGGAGCCGGCTCGCCTCCGGGGTCATGCGCTACCCGGTGGCGGTG
>DAIDIS010000113.1 GCA_027451785.1 Acidimicrobiales bacterium | reverse complement strand
GGCTCGCCAGCCCCTCGACAGACTTGTCGTTCAGCCCGAGGTTCAAGACGGTGTCCATCATTCCCGGCATTGAGAACTTCGCACCGGACCGCACCGAAACCAATAGTGGGTCGCCAGGATCCCCCAACTTCTTGCCCATTGAGGCTTCCAGCCTTGCCACCGCATTGGATACTTCATCGCTTAGCCCCTCCGGCCACCCGCCGGCCATATAGGACCTGCATGCGTCGGTGGTAATCGTAAACCCGTGAGGTACGGGTAGCCCTAGTACCGAAGTCATCTCTGCAAGGTTTGCGCCCTTCCCACCCAAGAGATCCTTCATCTCCATCGGTGGACGCGCATGGCTGTGCGAAAAGTCGTATACGTTAGGCATATCTTCTAAGGTCTCCTGCCGAAGCTATGGCGCTTCAACGTTTGTCAGTCATCTTTATAAATTCGTCGGTCGGGATAACACCAGCAGAGCTGTGCTTGAAAAACCCCCGATGATCCTACATCGTCAGGGCTGCTTCACTCTTCTTGACCAGTGCGCCACGGACATAGCCCTCCAGCCCTTCAATCGAAACGCGTTCCTGGGCCGTCGTATCCCGATCCCTAATCGTCACACAGTCGTCGTCGAGAGACTCAAAGTCGATGGTTATGCAAAGTGGGGTACCCACTTCATCTTGGCGACGGTAGCGTTTTCCAATTGACTGCGTTTCGTCAAAGTCACACATGAAATTCGGCTGGAGAATAGATAGCACTCTGCCGGAAAGCTCCGTCAGCTCGGGCTTCTTGGAAAGTGGGAGAATCGCCGCCTGATACGGGGCGAGATCGGGGTGAAGCTTCAGAAGCACCCTCTCCTCACCACCTACCTCGTCCGTCGAGTAAGCAGCCAACAAGAATGCCATCATCGCTCTCGTGGCTCCCGCTGCGGGCTCGATCACGTGGGGCACGTAACGCTCGCCAGTCCCCTGATCGAAGTAGTCGAGGCGTTCTCCTGAGGCAGTTGCATGCGCTTTAAGGTCAAAATCCGTGCGATTTGCTATGCCTTCCAGCTCGCCCCAGCCCCATGGATATAGAAACTCTACGTCGGCGGTTCCTGCCGAATAGTGCGATAGCTCGTCCGGGTCATGATGGCGCAATCTCAACATTGCACTAGGGATGCCGAGTTTGAGGTACCAATTGAGCCTCTCGTCCAACCAATACTTGAACCAATTGTCTGCCTCGTCGGGAGGCACGAAGAACTCCATCTCCATCTGCTCGAACTCCCTGGTCCTGAACACGAAGTTCCCTGGTGTGATTTCGTTCCGGAATGATTTTCCGACTTGTGCGATTCCGAAAGGAGGTTTCTTTCTGGAGGTCTGGAGCACGTTGGAGAAGTTCACAAACATTCCTTGTGCGGTCTCCGGCCTGAGATATGCCTCCGAAGACCCTTCTTCCACGGGCCCGACGAATGTCTTGAACATCAAGTTGAATGCGCGAGCCGGGGTGAGGTCCATGGAGCCGCAATTCGGGCAGGCTCCGTCGATTTGGTCTTCGCGCCAGCGTTCACGACACTTCCTGCAATCGACCAAGGGATCGGTGAAGTTAGCCAAATGCCCGGAAGCCTCCCAAATGCGAGGAGAGGAAAGAATCGCAGCGTCCAGGCCGACGACGTCGGTACGCATCTGAACCATAGCCTTCCACCAGGCATTCTTCACATTTCTCAACATGAGAGAGCCCAGAGGTCCGTAGTCGTAGGTGGAACGGAAACCGCCATATATTTCGGCGGAGGGGAATACGAAGCCTCTTCTCTTGCAAAGTCCGACGATTTCGTTCATTCGATCGACCGACACTTCTTCAGAGGCCTTCTCGGGAGTTTCCCCTAGGGCAGTCCGTCCGTTGTCCTTATCCTCACCTGGCATGGGAACAGGTTAGTAGAGGAGCACCTGGTCCGGCCCGGTCACCGGAGTCGTCTTGGCGCCCCGAACTGGCTCGGCGAGTTCACCAATTGGCCAAGACGCGTAATCCCGACATTTGTAGGAGCGGGGGAGATGATACTGGGCAGGCTCAAGTCGGCTTCCAGGTCTATCGCGCATACCTGGACTTCCTTCTCGAATCCAGGGACGTGCATCGGACTCCGAGGTACTACCGTCACCCAATTAGGAGCTTCCTTACAAATGCTCTCCTCGGCAAGAACCTGGTTCCTGGCAGCAGCATCACACAAGCGAGCGGCCAAGTTGACCGGCCGACCGATGTAATCGTCCCCTTCGAAGAACAGAACGATGCCCTGCGCGATCCCTCCCCTAAGCGGCAGTCCCTCTCCCCGCGAACGCCCGAGCAACTCCACCACCGTCGAAATAAGCGGCGCTACCTCTACTCCGACCAGCATTACCCCGTCACCCAGCCACTTGCTTACCCGAACACCCCGCCTCACGGACACCTGCCTAACAAGCGAGCGGAACTTGCCTACGTATTCCGTAGCTACATGCGGACCCATTCGATCCGTGAATGCAGTGAACCCACATATGTCCAAGAAGGCGAAGGCCCTTACCACCCCGGGAAGAACGTCTTCCTCGGAGAAGAGATCGGGCCTGGCAACCCTCGCCTCGTAGTCGTCGCCAGGCGAAATCTCATGCGAGCGGGAATGGTGTCCGTCCATCTCCGGATCGGCCCATCCAGGAGCGTCCTCCGGCCGCCCGGGCGTCAAGTCAATTGGACGCTCGGCATCTGCCATCGCAACAACATTAGCTGCGATGGCGGCCGAATACCGTTTTCCAGTTGAAGAGCTTCTCGGATTGGCCACTCGCCTCGAAATCAAAGTCGGTTCCGTCGGCGGTAACCGGGAAATAGCCGCCAGAAGACGTTGCGCAAGTGAATTTAATCGGCTGCCTTTCGTTCGAGCACACGGATTGCGCTTCCGGACAGGAACGTGTGGTTTATTGAGAGAACCGGTCGCGGCACGGGTTGGGCAGGAGATGAGGAGCCGTGCCGCGACCGGTCAGGGGACCATCTTCGCCAAGTGCTGAGGGAAGGGAAGAGACCCGCTCATTATTGCGATGGCACTCACATGAGAGCGGTACTCGGCGATCCGTGGTCACGAATGTGACTCTATACGCCGAAGGTAAAGGGACAGTTTCAGGGAAATGAACCCCGTGTAACAGATGAAGGAAATCCCGGTAATCCTGCGAATTCCCCGCTCGACCGTCTAGTCGGCGACCCCGCGTTGCGCCGCCTTCGCCTTCTCGAAGCGGTACCCGACTCCCCTAACTGTCTTAATGATCTCGGGCGAGGCTGGGTTACTTTCGACCAGCGACCTCAAACGGTTGATGTGTACGTCCAAAGTTTTAGTATTGCCGATAAACGAGGTGCCCCACACGTTCTCGATCAGGCTTGCTCTTGTTAGAACCCTGCCTGCGTTCTCCATCAAGATGGCCAGCAACTCGAACTCCTTCCTTCGGGCTTGGACCTCTTCGCCCCTAACCCAGATCTGATAATGGTCAGGGTCAATCCGAACGCCGCCGATCTCGACTACGCCGAAGGCCGAAGCCTTGCCGTCGTCGCGACCTCTATCGTCTTGGTTGTCGTCCTTTCCTCGCCGCCGAAGAACTGAACGAATTCGGGCGACCAGCTCCCTAAGCCGGAAGGGCTTGACCACGTAGTCATCGGCTCCAACCTCCAAGCCCACCACGACGTCTGTTGTCTCGGATCTTGCGGTCACTATGATTATCGGCACTTCCGAGAAGGACCGAATTTCCTTGCAGACATCGAAGCCGGACTGCCCGGGAAGCATCACGTCGAGAAGCACGACATCCGGCTCCGCCTCCTTTACCTTCGCAGCGGCTTCCGTTCCATCGGCACAAGTCACAACCGCAAATCCCTCGTGCGACAAGCCCAATACCACAGCTTCCGAAATCGACTCGTCATCTTCGACAAGTAGGATCTTTGTCTGACCGCTGCGAGCTTTCTCGCTCACCACAGAATCCCTGCCCTGGGCCTCAGGCCCATTATCCTTACCGCCCTCTCGCCTCTGAGTTCTTCTGCGTAAGCCACAGAATGACCCTCGAGAGAAGAATCAAGACGATAACCATAACGATCAGCAAAAGAGCGGCGTCGAAGGAAAGCTGAACCGCACTAATTGAAGGCATGTTGTAGAAGGTCCAGATGAGATACGTCAGGTACGCGACAGGCTGATGCAGGTGCAAGCTGGGCAATTGGTTTGTCCAGCCGGCAGTAAGCAGCAGCGGGGCGGTCTCTCCGATTGCAATTGCTGAAGCAAGGAGCAAACCCGTCGCTATTCCGGGCATAGCTGCCCGGAGGACGATCCTCCTCAATGCGTATGGTTCCCGGATGCCGAGTGCGGCGGCTCCTTCGCGGTAGGGTGTCGGCACCTGATTGAGAGATACTTCCGTGTATCTCGTAATGTAAGGCACCACCATCACCGAGAGCGCTACTGTTCCGGCAAGCAAGGAAAAATGCCACTGGAGGCCTACCACCAGGGCTACGTAGCCTACGTAGCCAATTACGATGGATGGAACTCCGGCAAGCACCTCCGAGGCACTTCGTAAAACTAAAGCCACACGGGGGCTCGCATACTCCGAGAGGTATAGCCCCGAGAGAATGCCTATAGTTCCGGCGAACAGCCAAACCGCTGCCACAAGGACGAATGTTCCCAATAGTGCGTTTTCCAGTCCCCCACCCTCGCCGGATGTCGGAGTAGTCAGAACACTCCATCGCCAACCGGGTAGAGCTCTGCTTACGACGCCATAGAGCACCCAAAAAGTAGGGGCCGCCACTAATGCCAAGCTTCCCAGCGCAAAGATTTTGAATGCGACAGAAGAGACACGGCGTCGAGTGGCGACGGTGTCCCGGGAAAATGATCTCGCAGTGGTGGGATCAGCCGGGTAGGCGGAAATCTGAGACATCGGCTAGAGCCCTGATCCGACCGGCAGAGAGACCGTCGAGGATCTCCTTACGAGAATTCTCGCCAGAACGTTCACCCCAAGAGTGATGAGCATCAAGACAAGAGCAAGCTCCGCCAGGTTGGCTACTGCGAACCCGGTTCCGTCCGTAAATGCCGAATCAAGTTGAGAGACGATGGTGGCCGCTATTGTCGTCATCGGGTTATAGAAGCTGATGGGTAGTGAAAGCACTGCTCCCGAAACCATCGCTACAGCCATGGTCTCGCCCAATGCCCTAGCAAGCCCCAAGACTGCAGCGCCGATTACGCCGGACTTGATCCAAGGGACAGAGATCCATTTCAGTACTTCCCAGTCGCTCATTCCCAAAGCTGCTCCGCCCTCTTGAGTCAGGATCGGCACTTGCGACAGAAGGTCTCTTGTTGTGGTGGCGATGATCGGAATGATCATGATCGCCAACACCATGCTCGCGGCGAACAAGCCTTCCCCTTGCCCAACATTCCCGCGAAAGAAGTTGAGCGGGAATACATTCGGCAATGAGTTTGCCGTACTCACCAAAATTGGAGAGATATCCCGGGCGAGAAACTTCCCAAGGGTGATCGATCCCCACAAGCCAATGATGACGCTGGGGATTCCTGCGAGTATTTCCAGGATGAGTCCGATCGCCTTGCCCAATGCTGAGGGTATCCGGCTTGTCAGGGCTACGGCGGCGCCAATGGAAACCGGGAGTGCAACAACTATCGCGACAAGGGAAGTGAGCACCGTTCCCACGATTAATGGAAGCGCACCGTATTGAGTGTTGGGCAAATGCAATACCCCGTTTGTCCGAACGAGGCTGGTTGCATACTGGTTACCTGGCTTCCAGTCAGTCCTGGTCAGGTAACCCAAGCCGTTGAACTTGATGGCCGGCCATGCCTTCGAAAAAAGGACGGCGATGATGCCGACCAAAGCCAGAAGAGGAATGGTTACAGCCACCCTTGACAACCAACGCATGATTTGACCGGATGCACCGCGCCCGCCTTGGGGTCCGGCCAAGCCGACTCTACTTTGAAATCCCTGTCGGATGTCCTTCGCAGGAGGGATCTCGCTCACCTATTCTCTCGCTTCCATTCAGTAATCGGCTGCAAATGTAGAACCAGACGCCCAGAGCCTTAGCTCTCAACAAAGAACCCTGGTCGGATTGCCGCCACGTGCCCAGCGTTGGCCGGCGTAGCCTCTGGGGCTCCGCCGGCCAATAGCCGGTTTAGCGCTTGAGCGCTATTGGATTTTCTTGATTTGCGTCAGGGACTTAGCAAGAACGCTGGCAGGCAGTGGCTGGAATCCAACTTGGTTCAAGTAGCTCGACTGGTTTCCGTGCGACGGATCGCTGGCCCATGCCAAGAAGGCCCGGATCGCCTGGGCGGTAGTGGCGCTGGATTGGCTCGAATTAACAATCGCGTACTCGTAGTTGATGATCGGGTATCC
The DNA here is from genome assembly GCA_027451785.1 of Acidimicrobiales bacterium. GTDB lineage: Bacteria > Actinomycetota > Acidimicrobiia > Acidimicrobiales > JAKAVM01 > DAIDIS01. Next base: position 1,667 of record DAIDIS010000113.1, on the reverse strand, counting down.
GTCACCATTGATCAACGAAATCGACTCCGAAGCCGGCGTCTTGGTGACGAAGGGCTGGAGCTCACTTTGGATTGTCTGTGCGCTCGGCATCACGTATTGTCCGGAACCGTTTGCGACTTGCGCCTCTCCGAGCCCGGCCTGGCTGGCCTTTGACAGGAAGCTGATACCGACGTAGGCCACACAGCCTTTTGTCGCTCCGCAAGTTGTCACCATGCCACCGTTGCCGTTTGCTGCGAGGCTATTGGGAACTGCCGGGAACGGCACGGTAGTTCCTTCGCCGATTTTTTGCCCCCATCCACTGGCATCCTGGTCGCTCAAATACGTACTGAACAAGAAGGTGTCCCCGGAGCCGTCCGATCGGTGAACCGGAACCACGGGCAGGTTCGGCAAAGTGACTCCAGGGTTGATCGCTGCGATCTTGGGGTCGTTCCAGTTGGTGATCGTACCTTGGTACATCGCCGAAAGAATCTGGCCGTTGAGCTTCAAGTTACCGGAGACTCCCGGGAGGTTGTACTCAATTACCTGAGCGGAAACCGCAAGCGGGATGTTCAGAAGGGTTGGGTTTGCCGACAGCTGGCTTTGCGATAGGTATGCGTCCGAAGCCCCTATATTAACAGCCCCAGATGCCGCCTGAGCAATTCCGGTACCCGAGCCCGTGCCGGCAGTCGTGATAGAGATGTTCGAATAGGCCTTCTGGTAATCAGGAGCCCAAAGGTTAAACAATGGGAAGAGAAGTGTCGAGCCGGTCTCGGTCAATGCGACGGTGGCCGAAGGTGGAGCGAGCGACTCAAGCTGCGACGCAGCAGAGGTCGTCGAAGTCGTAGTGCTGGAGGCACTCTTCGTTGAGCTCGAGCAGGCGCTTGCGAGCAGACCGAGGCTGAGGGCAGCCGCGGCAGCTGTAACTATGCGTCTGGGCGCGCGTGTCATAGGGATTGGTTTCTCCTTGTGTTTTTCTTGCTTGGCCCGGCACAGGATTGCGCCGGCTTGCGGGGAAGAGATCTAGTTACTGATACCCGAGATTGCCTAACCCATCTCTCCTGCGATGTAGCTTGCTGTCTCCGGGTTCTTAGGATTCTGGAACAGCTCCTCGGTCGGGCCGTGCTCCATAATCCGTCCTCCATAGAGGAAAACTGTGTTGTCGGCTATCCTGCGGGCCTGTCCGAGATTGTGAGTAACAATCACGACCGTGATATTCGGTGTCAGCTGCGAAATCAGGGACTCAACCGCGTTGGTGGATAGAGGATCAAGAGCCGATGTCGGCTCATCGAGCAAAAGTACCTCCGGCTCGACTGCCAATGCCCTGGCTAAGCAAAGAAGCTGCTGCTGGCCACCAGACAACGAGAAGGGAGAATCATTCATTCGGTCCTGAACTGCACCGTGAAGCCCAACTTCCTTGAGCCGGTCCACAGCTATGGAAGGGAGGTCTTTGCGTTTCGCCATTCTGTGAGCTTTTACTCCGGCAACGACATTCGCCTGGATGGACATCGGGAACGGGTTTGGCCTCTGGAAGAGCATCCCGACGTTTTTCCGTAGGATGAGCGGGTCGATCCTGCGATCCCAAAGACTTGACCCGTCAAGAAGGATGTCCCCGCTGTGGCTGAATCCCCTCACCCTGTCGTTCATTCTGTTGAAGGACCTGAGCAATGTGGTCTTGCCGGAGCCGGTGG
>DAIDIS010000112.1 GCA_027451785.1 Acidimicrobiales bacterium | reverse complement strand
GGAACTTATAACTTTCTCTTTTCCGACTTTGCATGTGGGCTTGTAAAAGGGATCATCACCAACTATAGGAATCTGTCCATGAGCTTTCACTCCTCTTCTGATAATAATCCTATGACACAAACCCTCGCCGCAAACAGCAAGGCGGCCAGGGCATGGCCATGATCATCGAGCGTATCTAGTTCCCAGCTCAGCCAGGAACGAGTTATCCGGCAGTTGCCGGTAAAGCTGAAGAAAGAACCCCGCCGACTCGGTGGGGTTCTTTCGTTCTTGGCCTAGTCCCGGAAATATCCCAAAAGGACCTCGTTCAACCGCTCAGGTGCAAGAACCGGTACATGGTGGCCTATCCCTCCGAGGCGAAGGTATTCCCACGGACCGTCCACGAATACCTCGGAATGAGTCATTTGGCGCTCCACAAGTGCAAAGTCCCGGTCGGACCAGATACCAAGCGTGGGACACGAGACGTTGGGGATCAGCGGAGGATCAGATGCACCAACCCGCTCCGGGGGCATGTTTGCCCGATACCAGTTGAGGCTTGCAGTAAGCGCGCCCGGTCGGCCCAAGTCCGACACGTATTTTTCGATGTCACCTTCGTTGCCAAGAAACTCCCGAAGGAGCTTCCAATCTTCCCGAGGCAGCGCAGCCTCGGCGACGCCGGGAAACTGGAACCAGAATGTATACCAGGACCGTGAAAGTTGCTCCAACCCTGCTGACGCGAAAGAAGTCGGGTGGCCTACTGATATGGCCACCAGCTTTTCCACTCGCTCGGGTAGGAAAGCGGCAACCACCCAGGCCAGTACAGATCCCCAGTCGTGGCCGACGAGCTTGACTTTGGCGATTTCCAGGTGATCAAGCAGACTGATGACATCGAGCATTGAATTGGTGATTGCGTATGCTGCGACATCTGCAGGCATCGATGATTGGCCGAATCCACGCAGATCGGGTGCTACCACCCGGAACCCAGCATCCGAAAGAGCCTTGATCTGGTGGCGCCAAAGGTACGACGAGTCAGGCCAACCGTGAAGAAGAAGGACCGTTTGGGTTGTACCATCGTCGTCCGAGTTGTCCACTCTCACTCTTTTGCCGGCGTTGGCCTCGATCGGGACGGGAGGCTCGTCGACGAATGCAATGGTCACTCCGTTTATATTGGCGCTTTTCAAGGCGAATATCGGAGTCGAATCGGGATCGGTTGTGGTGCCCATTAGGGACTAAACGTAATCGCTCACTTGGCCGAAGGTCCACAATGTCGATGGTCGTGCAATCAGGTTTGATCCAAGCACCATTCGACCAAGGAGGAAACCTGCTTCGGGTGAGTGAGGTGTGCTCCATGATTGGCACCCTCAATGACCCAGAGCTTCGAGTTCGGGATCTGAGACGCCAGCTGGTCCGTTCCCTTCACCTGTCGCTTAGCGGTTTCGGAGCCTCGCCCTATCGCCACCGGGACGATGATCGACTCGGCGACGTACGGGGCTGAGATCATTCTCAATGACTTGAGTTCAGCGACCATTGTGGCGCCCTCGGATCTGCGTTGCCTTTTTGATTCCTCTGGTAGGCGCTCCCACTTGGAGTCCCCGACAATCCTGCGAAAGAACAGCTCGGCTGCCTCCTCCGGGGGAATGTCGATTTCAACAGGACGATACTCGGAGCCGCCCACTTCTCCCGTATAGCGCTGACCTGGCTTAGGCCACCATGACTCCCAAGGGAGCGGAGGCTCAAATGCTACACAGGCGACCACGAGGTCAGGCCTTTGGTACGCGGCGGCCAATGCGAGGTTTCCTCCGTAGCTGTGACCGACGACAACCGCCTCGCGTTCATCCAGCACTTCAAAAAGGTCCTCCAGATGAGAGGCAAACGATCCATCGTGCTCGGTTCCGGAAGGTCCCAAGGCGTCTCGGGAGCGGTGGTAGCCCCTCCGGTCATATGCGATGACGTGGTGTGACGAGAGCGCGTTACGCAGCCGAATGAAGCTGGTACCTCGATCCAGCGTTCCATGGACCATTACGACAATTGGTTCCGATGGCGAGATTGAAGGGGCGCGTCCGGTGGGCTGGTGACTGCCGTCTCTCGTTCCGACCAATGGCCCGGGCTCGTAGTCGTAGACGCAGATGCCGGAGGTGGTCTTGTAAAGGGGAACCGGCATCTAAAAGGGACCCAGCATCAAAGTTGGCCGATGAATTTGTGGGTTTGTGGCACTACTCGAGTTTCCGGGTGAATTTGGGTGCAGAGCGACTGAAGCTCCAATACCAGCTCTGGTGTGGGCTGAGAGGTCGCCGAAGCGAACGGAGTCAGTGGCTGCAGGAAGATCTCCAGGGCGGGGATTCCGTGCTTGGCAATCGCTTGGGTACTTAATTCGTGGACCATTTCGGCAGCCTGGGCAAGCTCCTCCTTGGCGGTGTCGGAGGAGACGACAATTTTGGTGAAGACGAACGGCGGATGCGAGGTTCCGTCCAGCCCCGGGCTTAGCCCCAAAGCCAGAGAGAGGAAGGACCTGTGCTTGGCGATATCAACGGACTGTGAGTCAACACTGTCGAGCTTCAGGTCCATGCTTATGTACGAGAGGTAGGGGAGCACTCTTCCCAGGGAGTCGGTCAGCATCCCATTGGTCTCCAAGTAGATGGGGACTTGGTGCATGGAAAGCTGGGAGCACAGCCACTCAATCTTGCGGGACTGAAACAGCGGCTCGCCGCCGGTGAGACTCAGCGAATGGTGAGGCTCCGATTCCCATAGTTGCATGACCAGCTCCAGCACCTCCTGAGAGCCGAGCGGGCTCTGGCCCAGGGTGAATCGGCGTGACCCGGCTTCCGTCTCATAGCGAAAGGGACCCTTCTTTCGCTCCAGTGCTTCCGGTTGGTCGCAGTAGGTGCAGCGGATGTTGCAGCCGGTGAGCCGGACGAACACCTGCCGTTCACCCACGAGTGCCGCCTCGCCCTGGATGGCGGAGAAGATCTCCGAGACGAGGATGTCCCCGGGGGTCACGACAGCGCCGGGT
>DAIDIS010000111.1 GCA_027451785.1 Acidimicrobiales bacterium | reverse complement strand
TAAGCAACGGCGTGGTCAGGCCCCACACGGTCTCTCCTCTTAATCTCCTCACCAAGTCGATACCGGAGGTGATGTTTCCCCACTGGTCCGACGCCCCAAGTTGAAGTCGACAACCGTATGTATCAAAAAGATGTAGAAAGTCGTACGACTGCAAGAGCATGTAGCTGAACTCGGTGAAGGAAATCGATTTTTCCAGCGACTCCAATCGGGTCTTCACGGAGTCTTTGGCGATCATCTGCCCAACGCTGAAGTGCTTTCCTACGTCCCTAAGGAACTCCAGCAGCTTAAGTTCCGAAAGCCACTCCGAATTATCGACTAGAACCGCTGAATTGGAAATTTTGGGGTCAAAGTCCACAAACCTTTCCAATTGAGCTTTTACGCCCGCCAAGTTAGCGTCCAAGGTCTCGCGGTCGAGGAGCTTACGCTCCTCGGTTCTCCCTCCCGGGTCTCCGATCAGTCCAGTGCCGCCACCCGCCAGAAGAATGGGCTTGTGCCCAGCCAACTGAAGCCTTCTCATGTTGAAAATAGGCAGCAAATGGCCGACGTGAAGCGAGTCGGCCGTCGGGTCGAAACCGGTATAGGCCGTAATCGGCTCTCCATCAGCCAAGGCTAAATCCAGCTTCTGGGCAACTATCGGGTCGCTCGTCTGATAGATAAGCCCTCGAAAGCCCAAGTCATCCCACAAGCCCGATTGGTTGTCGTTGCTCAACGTCAAAGCCTCACTCAATAGTCATTGGATATGCCCACGTGAGTCCTCCCGGCCAGCGGGACTCACGACAGGTTTTCAAGCGCCGAAGCCACCGCCGAGATAATCCGGTCGTGGTCACTTACATTAGATGCCCCTTCAGTCTTGCAGACAATGACGGCAACCGGCTCTCCAACGATTCCGTTGACCGCCACTTCATCATCTTCATTGGATGGGACAGACGGCGGCAAGCACTTGAGTATTGCATCGTCCAGCTCGGTTCGCGTCCGCACCTCATGAACAGTGATTCCCTGTGATACGAGCAAATCGGTAATAGACAGCGCTTGAGGGGTCGAGAACAGCTCGCCGAATTCCTGCTCGCTCAAGCTACCTGCCTGCGGAAGGAAGGAAAAAATTCCGCCTCCGCCATTGTCGATTACAACAATTGCAATCCGCATTTCGTGGGGAAGGTCGCGAGGCTTGGCACATAGCGATAGCACGGAGGAGAGATCATGCAGGAAAGCAAGTTCCCCCACCACAATCGCAACTTGGCTGAACCTTCCTGAGCCCGCGAATCCGAGTCCGGATGAAACAACGCCATCGATGCCGTTGACTCCTCTATTTGAAGCGAACTCAATCGACTTTCCCTGCAATCCAGAGAACCACTCCATATCCCTAACGGGCATCGACGATGACATGAACACGGCACCTCCCGAAGGAACCGAAGACGCCACAGCCTTCGCGATCTCAGGCTCCGTTAGGCGATCACCGCCGGCTACCTTGACGGCATTCTCGATTGCCGCAGCCGCAGTTTGCTCAGCTAGTCCCCATCGCCGCAACCATGTCTCGTCTGGTTTGGTGGCACCCAATCCCAGGCCTAATTGGCGGGAGACCTCTGCCCAAATTCGACCGGCCGTCGTTATCGCCAAGTACTCCATGGTCATATAGGGATCGGACCAGTCCCAGCAATCGGATAGTTGGAATTGGGATGCACCGCTTGCCGACAGCCAGCCTGCAACAACCTTTGAGGCCCAGGGTCTCCCGAACCTAATGACGATCTCCGGGCGCATCGTGGCTGCAAACTCAGGTTTCCGGAGCATTGCATCGGCAAATGTAATAACAACGGGGTCCGCATCGGCATCAATTTCCGTACCTGCATCCGCATCGGCATCAATTTCCGTACCTGCATTGGCGACAGCATCGATCTCGCCTTGTCTGGATCTCAACCCCGATATCGGGTCCGCCAAGATAGGCCAACCGAGCCACGCCGCAAGGTTGTACAGCCCAGAGGAATCTTCCGGGCTACGGCAAGATCGCTCACCGGCGATGATCACTCCGCGGGCACCCATCTCCCGGGCGTGAACCAGTCGCTCGGCGACACCCGGTGCGCAATTGCCCGCACCGTCGGGTTCCAGCACGCGATGCCAGGGTGCACCGCCGGCACGGCCCTCGGTCGCCAGCCCAGCAGATCGAACCTCTTCCAAAGCCCACGTGAGCGGCTCCCGAAATTGCAGATTTAGATGTACGGGGCCTGCACCCGACGGACTGGAGGAAGATTCGGCTACGGCTCTCGATGCGATAGATCTCCAGGCGTGCTGATTTCCAAGGTCAGCAATCCCAAGGTCATGCCTCCATCTAGTGAACCCACCATAAATACTCGCTTGTTCGATGGTCTGTGCTTGGCCGATACCCCTGAGATCATTGGGCCGATCGGCCGTCAGAACGATAAGAGGAACGAGGGAGTGATATGCCTCGACAACCGCCGGCAAGAGCTCCGCTGCCGCCGTGCCCGAAGTTGTAAGTATGACTACGGGCTTGTCCGTCGCCTTGGCGAGACCCAGAGCGAAGAAGGCGCCGGAACGCTCGTCCAACTTGACATGAACCATCAAATTGCTTCGCTTCAGGGCCAAAGCCATCGGCGTCGACCGTGAACCTGGAGAAACCACCGCGTGAGTAATCCCGCTGCGCACCCACTCGTCCACCATTGTCACGCAATATGCGCCCTGGACAATATCGGGCGGTAGGTTTGCGTCTATTCTTTCGATCAATGCTCGTTCTCTCTCATGGCTTTACCCAGACAAGCAAGTCATCGGGAAGGTTCGGTGCCATCATGGACGCCAACTTCCAGACCAAATACGTGGATGCACCCGGCCATGGTAACGCTTCCGATCTTCACCTTTCCTTTGAAGACGCTGCAGACAGGCTGGCTTCGGTTGGAGGGAACTCCGATTACCTCGGCTACTCGATGGGCGGAAGGTTGAGCTTGGCCGCCGCAATACGCAATCCCGGAATCTGCAGTCGCTTGGTGCTGATATCGGCCAGCCCCGGAATTGCCTCGGAAGACGAAAGGATGCTTCGACGCGAATCTGACGAGTTACTCGCAGATACCCTGGTGAGATCAGGTGATATCGGAGAGTTTGTCGATAATTGGCTTTCCGGTCCCCTGTTTCAAGGGTTGACCCACTCCGACGATCAGCGAGCGTCTCGGCTTTCCAATACTCCTGATGGCCTGGCCTCAAGCCTCAGGTTGGCTGGTACCGGCGCTCAGCAATCTTTGTGGGATCGCCTTGGGGAACTGAAGATTCCGGTCCTGTTCCTAGCTGGGGAATTGGACGCCAAGTTCACGGACATAGCGTTGCGGATGTCCGCTGCGATCGGTAAGAACTCGAAAGTTCGGATCGTCGCCGGAGCAGGTCACGCTCTCCATCTGGAGCAGCCGGAAGCCGCTGCCTCTGAAGTCCTCAACTTCTTGGAAACCTCCCGGAATCCGTAGGTCGGTCTCGTTGGTTACGAGCGGAAAACCGCGCTCTGCCCACTCAATTCTTCGCAGAGCGCCTCGTCGACTTCACAACCGATTCCCGGAACATCGGACAGATTGAAGCCAGCGGGATTAGCAGTGGAATCACCGGAGCGCTCTAGCCTATCGAGAACGTCGCTTTTAGCCTCAGCCTCGGACGTTGAATCTCCAACCTGTCGTGACTTATTTAGCTCCAATGGCGGCCGGGCCAGGTCATCTTTGTAGTAGCTCGCGGATGGGCCTAAGTCCCCCACCCGGTTGAAGGCACTAAGAGCGCCCAGTGCCAGGTTCCCATATCGGCCTACGCCGAACTCGTGCATCCCACCTAGGTACATGGCGACCCCAGCCCCTTCACAAAGCTTCATCACCTCGGCACTCCGGCATACGCCCCCGAGGCGGCCTGGCTTGATGCACAAGACCCCCATCGACCCCATGTCGATCGCCTTTTGCGCCGACTCAAATGAGTTCACCGACTCGTCGAGGACAACCTCCAAACCAGGAAATTCCGTTGAGAGCCAAGCGTGAGACTCAAAGTCTTGGCGTTCAAATGGTTGTTCTATTGCCATTCCACCCGCTTTGGCGAACGACTCGATTATCCCAAGATGAACGGGGTTCCGGTGATCGAAGGACTCGTTGGCATCGGCGACCACTTGGGCACCCGGGAGGCTGCGGACGATCCGGGTCAGAGCATTAACGGAAACCCTCGGCGAGACTTTTACCTTTACCCTTGAGATCCCACTGGCCGCAATCCGTTCGATCTGCTCGTCGTATTCCTTGCAATTTTCCAGGCCTTGCGGGCTGCCCTGGCCGTTACTCGCCTCGTAGCGAGGCTCACCAATAGTCGCTCCCGCCGGAACAAATACCGGCGGCGGCACCAACTCGAGTCCAAGTTGAGCCCCGAGGAAGTTGGCAAGAGGCATGGAGAGTCTTTTTGCCCATAGATCCCATACGGCCCATTCCAGTGCCGCCCTGCTGAAACTAGTGAGTTCGAGTCCACCAAGCCCGCCCTCTTCGTGGGCCAGAATCAGGACACTTGATAATTCCCGGGGCTCCCGAAGCCCAGCTTTAACCAGCGCAGGGGCTAGTGTCCCGGTCATATGCCTCCAGGCCTGGTCGGTAGTCTCGGGTGCATAACCCGGCGTCGACAACGTCGGGCACTCGCCCCAGCCCACCACCTCCGGTGCCGACCGGAGAGCAACCCTGACCAGAATGTGAGTAATCACTTCAAGTGTTCCACCGGCGCTCCGGAACGGAGACGACCTCTCCAGTGTCAGCTTGTAAAGCTTTACCTCGATCCCATCCGCCAAGGTCACTTATCCCTTGCCGGCCGAAAGGATTCCCAGTCCCAACACGATGCACAAGCCAAAAGCCAACTGCATGCGGCCCGTAGCCCCAAGGACGTCGATCAGGTCCTTCCCCATCGCACCCTTTAGTACCGATCGCACCGGGATGAATGCCAGCGGCAAAGCCACCATTACCAGCAGCCCCCAGGGTGCATGGTCGGCCGGCAAGGCTCCCAGAAGGACAATGAAGGGAACAAGGACCGCACTTGCATATAGAAGCCTGGTATTGCGGTCTCCTATACGGACAGCCAGCGTAAGTTTCCCTGAAGCCTCGTCGCCTCGCATGTCACGTAAGTTGTTGACCAGAAGCAGCGCCACAGAGGTGAAGCCGACAGCTACCGCAATCGCAAGGCACAGCCAACTCCAGTTCTGAGCCTGGGTGAAATAGGTACCGACTGTAGCTACCAAGCCGAAAAAGACGAACACGCTTACCTCGCCCAGGCCCCTGTAGCCATAGGGCTTGTCCCCACCCGTGTAGAACCATCCGGCGACTATC
>DAIDIS010000110.1 GCA_027451785.1 Acidimicrobiales bacterium | reverse complement strand
CCCGTGAACCCCCGTATCCGCGGTAATGAATGTGGTGGGGCATGATGACGAAGAGATAGGTAGCCCACCCGGATGCGTTGACAGCCAGAACGAGGGAGAACATGACGACCAATCTCGCTAGCTCTTTCCTGGTGAGCCTGGATGAAGCGACTGGGCTTGATACCGCTTCCAATTCCCCACATTGGCTACTCATCATGGATCTCCCGTATTGAACCTAATGGGAGAAGAACAGCCCTTACGGAGACCGACTTGGATCGCCGTACGAACGACCCTTCTTCCGAGGGCTGAAATTCGTGGAGCACCACATCACAGGCGACCGGACTCGCCCCTATTCGATTAGGGGACCACCGTTGCGGGACAGCGCCGGGATCTCACCGGGCTTCGCTGCGTTGGGTACCACCCGGGACGCGAAGGACCCTAGGCATTTCCGACCCTATGGTCTGGGTGCCTCGGTCGTCAAGTGAGCAACTTATGCATGGATGAAGATCGAATTGGCGACGGAATTATGGGCGTACTGACGCAAGTAGAATCAGAGAAGAAGGAGGCTGAAGTGTTAGGGGACGGCGACCAAACAACGAAGCCGAAGCCGATCACCGGCAACCACCGTGACGAAGCCGGCGATCCAGCTTGTTGGGCGAGTGAGCTATGTCCTGACTGCGGGTCAGTTTCAAGCGATGGGTACCACTGCGATGGCTGCGAGCACCGAGAGAGCCAATGAAATTCGATGAGTCCACGCAATAGCCGACAAGCAATTTGCGATTCACTGCGTTCCTCGTTTGAGGAGATGAAGGTCTGGAGCGAGGCAGCCCGAGAATCTACGGACGACTCGGTGCACAAGACCCGTATCGCCTCTAGGCGCCTGCGAAGCACCATGCGAATCTTTCGGAACGGGTTCGCCAAGGGCGCCACCCACGCACTCGAAGCCGAACTCAAGTGGCTTGGGGAGCAATTGGGAGCACAAAGGGACGCAGAAGTTCTGCGGGCTTCGGTGGGTGAGGCGATAAACCTACTCCCGGAATTGCTACGCGGTGGTGAATTCGCCAACTTGCTGGACAAGCAGTTGAAAAGCGCCGCTTCCAAATCGGGAATGAAACTACGTTCCGTCCTTAATTCACCCCGGTTCTATGAGCTCATGGCGAACTTGGATGCCTTCGTAATGGATCCACCCATCCTTCGGGGCTTCGGTCGCGAGGATGTATCGGCATGTATAACCATGGAGCTTTCGGCTGTTTCACGGTCGGTTTCTGAGTCCGAGAAAGTCGAAGGCGATTTACGGGAATCGAACCTACACGAGGCAAGGAAGTCGGCAAAGCGACTTCGTTATGCCATCGAGGCAGTCGGAGGATCTGCCGGAAGGAAAGCCCAAATCTTGGGCAGTTCAATGAAGGATCTTCAGGATCACCTTGGCATTGTGCACGATTGCAGTGAAGCGAGAAAATTGCTCTCCGCCATATGTGCTGATCACTTAGGAATCCAAGGATCAGCAGAGGTTGTTGCGTTCTTGGAAGGTATTTTTGCCGAGAGGAGCCGAGTGGCTGAAGCGAGGTTTTGGGCTGTATGGGCCACAATCGGCGACACCTGGTGCGACCACTGACGCATTCGTAGCATTTAGAGTCTCTGTATGAAATTTCTAAGGCGAAGCCGCGCCGCGAAGATCAGCGCCCTTGTTATCGCAGCTTTCATAGTTGCCGGAGGCGGATTGATCTTCGGCTTGTCTCAAAGGCAAGGATTGGGCTCGAAGAAGGGCAATGCTGCTTCTACTACAAGCACCGCAGCAACGGGGGCAGCCTGCCCGCTCACCGGCGTGCCAACGTCGGCAGGAGGTGTGCCAAATCGTCCTGCGCTGGCGGTCAAGGTGGACAACGCTCCACCGGCACGTCCTCAAAGCGGAGTCGATTCCGCTGACATCGTTTTCGAGGAACCTGTCGAAGGAGGCCTTACGCGCCTTGTGGCAGTGTTCCAATGCAAGAGCCCGTCGATGATAGGACCTATCCGGTCTGCTAGGGCGGCAGACGTAGGGATCATCGACCTCTTGAGCAACCCAATCTTCATGCACGTTGGAGGTATCAACCCGGTACTCCAGCTGATCAATTCCGCCAATGATCATAATGATGACCTGATCTCCGACGCTTCAGGCATCCTTCACCCATCCGGTCGACATGCACCGTACGATACTTACACCTCAGCAGCGACGCAGTGGTCAAAATATCCGAAGGACGCTTCTGCACCTACTCCGGTATTCAGCTACTCAACTTCTATTCCAACTGGGAACCCTGCCGCTTCGGCCCATATCCCCTTTTCTTCGTACAGCGACAACACGTGGAATTGGAATTCTCATACCAGTCAGTGGGATTTGAGTGTGAACGGGAACCCTGCGACCGACTCGGCAACATCGAGTCCGGTTGCCGTCTCGAATGTCGTTGCGATGAAGGTTCAAATTACCTACGGGCCCTGGCAGGAGGACGCAAACGGCGACTTGGAAGTGCAAGTCAACTTTACGAGCGGGGGTGACGTCACAGTTCTTAGAAATGGAGAATCCATAACCGGAACCTGGACACGAAACTCACTTAATCTCCCGATGCAACTTGTGGGGCAAAACGGCGACCCGATCCTATTGGCCCCGGGAGAGACCTGGGTAGAGCTAGTACCTAACGCGATCCCAGTTACGGTTAATCCCTAGGTATTACCCGCCGGGTCGCTATCGACGACAATCAAACGACCCAAGCTTCCGAGTCGGCAAGTAGTCGTCCCATCTCCAACTTCTTCTCAATGTTAATACCACCCCCTACGGTCCAAGAGGCATCCAGGGTCAAGGCACTACTACGCCTGGCTTCCCACTTCTGCGTAAGTTCTTCTACCGTGCAAATCGGCCGGGCGGGGGACCCCGCAACCACTATCCCTGCGGCAACATCCTTTGTAACGACACTCCCCGCGCCCACCACTGCGCCTTGGCCAATGCGCACTCCGGGCATCACAACAGTGCAGGTGCCGATAAAGGCTCGCCTCTCGATCACAACGGGTGCCACTCTCGTATAACCGATCGTGCGCTTTAGCGATGCGTCATGAGCGAGAATGGTCACCTTTGGAGCGATGGTCACTTCGTCCTCGATTGTGATCAGCCAGCAATGTGAAGGGTCGAAGTTGGACCCGCTTCCGATGAAGACGTCCTCACCTATTGAAGCACCCAATCTCTTATAGCGCTCTGCTCCAAGTTCACCGATGAGGCGATTCCGCGCGCCCTTCAGAACCTTGACCGACGACCTCAGACGAATGGACGAAAGTACTTTTGTCATTGGGGGCAACATTCCCATAGTTATCTTCTCCCCAGTTTGGCAGCGGCTCGAAAGTCATTGGCTTTCTCACGGCACCCCGTAATGCTGCTTTGTCGAAAAGGTGATCCTAACCTCTTTGAAATCGGACACCCCGGGTCTGGGCGATTTGGGCGACGTCTTGGAACGGAGTCTCAAGTTGTACAACTTAGGTAAGATCGGGTGACGGGACTGCTCCTTTGCGGGCCCTGTCGCCCCGTTATTGTGAACATTGTCAGTACCGGGTCGGTCAAAGAAGCTTAATCCGGATTGTTTTGGATTAAGATCTTAACGATGGCGAACTCCGGCTGGTATCCAGATCCCTCCTCAAGGCACCAATTCCGGTATTTCGACGGAAACGAATGGACGGGCCATGTATCCGATAATGCGACTCAGTCCTGGGACGACTTCGTTGTGCCCTCGAATATTCCCCAAGAATCCAGCAATAGCCTCGGGTATCAGGCCTCGCCGGTACCTAAGTTCTCCCAGACACCGGAGCTCAAGATGGGTCGCATAGCTCGGAGCATGCGGCTCATGAAGGTGTCGCTGAATTTGGCCGGTGGACAGCCGGGTTTGTTTGTTGTGCCGATCGTCTCGGGACTGGCGCAGGTGGTGATTGTTGGTATCGGATTGTTGATTTTGTGGAACACCAGAATTCAGGCCACAGATCCCTATGGGTTCCACCGGACACATATTGCGGTAATCGGTTACGTGGCCATGGCTGCCGCCATAGTGTTTTCGACCTACGTCAACGTCGTTGGGCGGGGAATCATTTCTGATCGTGCATATGCCACCCTCCAGGGGTCTAGGAGGAGCAACTCGGATGCCTTATCTGACTGCCTGGCTCATTCACACAAACTGTTTGGCTGGGCAATCTACTCAACGGTGGTCAGGCTGCTCATGAACCAGCTTCGCCGATTTGGATTTGCAGGCGCCATCCTCGACAGGATCGGACAGGTCGCCTGGTCGCTGGTGACCCTTTTCGTGATTCCGGTGATTCTTTTTGAAAGCGTTGGCCCAACGCAAGCCGTTAAGCGATCGGCTCATCTGATTCGTGAGCGATGGGGAGAGGGCCTGGCAGGAACCGGAGTTGTGGGCATTGTGTTCATGCTGCTTGCCATGCCGCTAGTCCTATTGGCGGTCCTTGCCGGAATAGTTTTCACTCCGCTGGGAATTGCGGTCGCAATCTTGGGCTTTGTCGGACTGATGACCGTCGCTTCGGTGGTGTCGGCTGTGTACAACACAGTCCTGTACCACTATGCCAGGAGCGGCAGCTTAG
>DAIDIS010000109.1 GCA_027451785.1 Acidimicrobiales bacterium | reverse complement strand
CAGCTCCCTCGACCTCAGCCTCGCTCCGGACGGTCGCCTGGGGATACTCGGCCCTAACGGGTCAGGGAAGTCCACCCTCCTGGACATTCTCTCCGGGAGAATTGCGCCTAATTCGGGCACCATCGAGAGCGGGCCGACGGTCAAGCTCGGTTACTACGACCAGACCGGTAGGGATCTGGACCTTTCCGCCAGGGTGCGCCAGCTGGTCGCCGGCAAACAGGCGGAACCGACCTGGCAGCAGGCAAGACTCATGGAGCAGTTCTGGTTCGACTCCGATGCTCAATGGGCACCCGTCGGGACGCTGTCCGGTGGGGAGCGCCGACGCCTGCAGCTTCTTTTGGTCCTGATCGAAAACCCCAACGTCCTACTCTTGGACGAACCAACGAATGACTTGGACTTGGATACTTTGAGGATCTTGGAGGACTACCTCGACGACTGGCCGGGTTCCGTCGTGGTGGTCAGCCACGATCGTGCCTTCTTGGAAAGAACGGTCGAGGACGCCTTGATCATGGATGGATCGGGTCACGCTCGACCGGTTCTTGGCGGATATGCCGAGTACGAACAGACCATGGCGGGAGCGGGCCTGGGTAAACAAACCATGGCTGGAGCGGGCCTGGGAAAGCAGACCAAAGACCAGTACGCCAAGGCCGGAAGTGCCGGTGATGAAATCAGCTCCGAATCCGCCACCGGTTCCGGCGCACCCTCCGGGACCGACAGTCAAGGCTCCGATCCCAAACCCCGCAAGGGGGGCGCGAAGAAGCGATCTCCCTACACGCTCCAGCGACTCATCGCGCAGGCTGAATCCTCCATGGAGGAGGCCGCAGCCGCCCGGGACGCCCTTCAGGAAAAGCTCTCTTCGGGGCTCGGCGAATTCTCGGAACTGAACGAGGTTGCATCTCAACTGGCCCTGGCTCAAGGTCGCCTGGACTCCTTGGAAGAGGAATGGTTGAGCCTGTCCGAAGAGCTCCAGTCGTGAAGCACTTAAGCCTCGATGGCCGAAGTCCAAACGGGAAGTTACCGATTTCATGAGCCTGAGCAACCCCTCGTGGCAATTTGCCGAGATGGACCCCGTCGGGATCGATTTCGCCAGCAACACGTCGGCGCAAAGTTACGAAGCGAGGCAACGTACGTTCTCCGGCAACGACGATGCCCTGCTGGATCGTCTTGGGGTCACAGAAGGATCAAGGCTTCTGGACCTCGGTTGCGGAACGGGATCTCTCTTGGTGCGAGCGGCCCTAAGAGGTGCGCAATCTCATGGAGCAGATGTTTCGTCTGCGATGCTCGGAATTGCCCGGCAAAAGGCTCAAGAGGCGGGAGTGTCGCTCGATCTGCAACAGCGAGGATTCCTCACCTACGAGTTCTCCGAAGACCAAAAGTTCGATTTCATCACGACCAAGGCATGCCTTCACCAGCTCCCCGACTTTTGGAAGCAAGTTGCTCTCCAGAGGATTAGGGGCTCACTTCGAGAAGGCGGGCTTCTCTACATTTGGGACATCGTTTACTCTTTCCCGCACAGGCAGTACCGATCGGAAATACAGCACTGGATTGACGTCGCTGCGAACCCTCAAGGCCAGGGATATACCCAGTCCGATTATGAGACTCACGTTAGAGAGGAATTCTCGACCTTCGCATGGATCCTCGAGGGAATGATCGAGAGAGCCAAGTTATCAATAATCGAAAAGTCGTACCCTATGTCAGTCCATGCTGAGTACGTCTGTCGGGCTATATAAGTCTGTATTTCCCTCGCCCCGGGCCGCCACAGATGCCATGCGGGCCTGGCATCTAGGCCAGACCGATGCTCGCCAACAGCCCGCCCAGCCTTTCCAGTCCTTCGGGCGATACCCTCCACCACATCCATCGGCCTCTCTTGTCACCCTCAATCAGGCCTGCTTGAACGAGCTTGGTCGTGTGGTAGGAAACAGTCGACTGGCTCTTGCCCAGCGGCGACTCCAACTCGCACGAGCAGATCTCGCCTGCCGATGCGATCATCCCGAAAATCTTCAACCTGACGGGATCGGAAAGCGCCTGAAGTACACCCGCCAGATCCTCAACTTCATGCTCAGAAGTCCCCAAATCCAAAAGGTCGAATGCTGATGAATTGCAGTCTTGAGCCGGAATCTCGGCAGCGAGCGAAGTCGCATCCGCGAGGCTTGGCTTAGACCGCAATCGACGGCCAGAGCCGGTCGACAATTCGCGATGATCGGACATCACGGACTCGCACTGATCGGACATCAAGCCAATGTACCCCCGTTTTTCCATATCGATAATCATCAATATATAGTTGACTTCGCCATGGCCACAGCTATCGAGCAGGAAAGCAATCCACCGATGCAGGCGAAAGCGGCGACCCACCGCGAGCATGACTGCACCTCCGCCCAGAGATTTACGGCAGAGGCACTGGGCACCTTGTTCATCACTTGCGCCGTAATTGGGTCTGGCATTGCAGCGGCGCGGATGCACGGCAGCCCTGGGCTTGAGCTTCTCGAGAACACGATCGCTACTGCGGGTGCGCTGTTTGCCGTGATAGCTGGATTGCATCGCATCTCAGGGGCTCACTTCAACCCGATCGTGACAATGGTGGACCTTATAGAACGGCGCATCGAGCCTCTTGTCGCCCTGGGTTATATTGCCGCACAGGTGGTTGGTGCGTGCGCCGGGGCAATACTTGCCAACCTTATGTACGGTTACAAGTGGGTGAATCTGTCCACCCATGCCAGATCCACCGGCACTCACCTTTTGGCCGAAGTGGTAGCTACCGCCGGCCTGATAATCGTCATTTTCACGGTCGCTCAGGTCTCGGGGTACGGGGCTCCGGTTATCGCCGTTTCAGTGGCAAGTTACATAACGGCCGCCTATTGGTTCACCAGCTCCACAAGCTTCGCCAACCCGGCCGTAGCCCTTGGCCGCTGCCTATCAAATTCCTTCGCGGGGATCTCGCCTGGGTCGTTCCCAGCCTTTGCGGGAGCCGAGATATTGGGCGGACTCGCGGGCCTGGCTGTACTCAAGACGCTGAGGCCCCACCGGACCCCTAATGGAGAAAGAGGCAACCCGTGACTACTCATCAAGCCAACTCGGAATCCACCGAAGAGCAAAGTGCGAAGCCCGTGGTCTTGTTCCTGTGCATTCACAATGCAGGGCGTTCGCAGATGGCCGCTGCCCTTTTGGAAACGAAGGCAGGTGAAGGCGTTTCGGTAATCTCGGCCGGTTCCAGCCCAGCTAACGAGCTAAATCCGGCTGTCGTTAAAGCAATGTCTGAGATCGGAATCGATCTTGGCGGTCGGGTTCCCAAGAAGCTCACCGACGAAATGGCAACCGTCGCGGATTACGTGATCACGATGGGTTGTGGTGACGAGTGCGCCTACTATCCCGGCAAGACCTACCTGGACTGGGCGGTGGACGACCCCGCAGGCAAAACCATCGAAGAAGTGAGGAAGATCAGGCGCACCATCGAAGAGCTGGTAGCAGGATTCGTAGAGAACGAGCTGTCCCTGGGCTGACCCCGAAGCTTGAAAGGAGGCTTGGAAGGCGCGCCGTTCGGCTAGCTCTGCTGGTAATAACGTGGGTCGGTCGCTTCGCCGAATGCATAAGACCCGACGGAATTTGTCGATCCTTGGAAACCACCGAACCCACTCTCGACAATATCCAGTAGTTCAAGGTTCTTCTTTCCGACACGGAAGATTCTCCTCCGTCCGCGCGCGTCCTTGAAAACCACCTTCGGGTTTCTGAGCTTACGACCGCCACTTGAGAATCGCTCAATCCTTAGCTCCCCCAAGGGTACGCTGCCCGTCATCCAAGCGGTGCTCCAGGTCGCAACATCGCCGCCCAGTACAATATTTGTGACGTACCTCAGTTCCCTAATGATCTCCGTAAACATCCAACCGCCAATCGGCAACACCAGAAAATCAACAACAGCGGTTACGGAATAGTGCTGTCTAACCGATACCTCGCCCGCAATCCCAAGCGCCGCAAAAAGCAGCGTAACAAGTGAGAACGCCCTAACGTTCTCGGGAGCCGTTCCGTAGGATTTCACCCGGGGATCCGGGAAAGGGCTAGCCGTCCTCTCCACCGCGCCGGAACCCATAGGTTGACTCTAATGCCACCGGATTCATTTCGGGAACCCCGCTTCTTCTTGCTCGCTCGACGATTGGGATCAGTCCCTCTGACCGCCTTGTGGTTACGAACCGCCGCTCCCTCCCTTCGGCATCCTCCAAGAACACCCGAGGAAGAGGGAAACAAAGACCATTCTCGCCGCGATGAACGACCCTCAGTTGCGCTAATGCCGCTTCGCCAGCCCTCCATCCAGAGTGCCACCGAACGGTGCCGTTCTTCACCTCGAATCGGCAGACTCGCCTCCGCTCATTGACGACCTCGTTAGCCACCGTACCGGCAACGGCTCCCGCTGCATAGACCGCTATAAGCACTGTTCTGGCCATGCTCTCGCCGGAAAAAAGAAACGTGACGAACATAATCGGCACGCTCAGGCTGAGCAATATCCCGACCTTTACCCATGCTGGGCTATAACCAAAAGTCCCTTGGGCCGCGTGATTCGCATCGCTCTCCGGAGGATTTCCCGGAAACTCAGACATCGCTTAAGTTTACCCTTTGACATAGCCAAAAGTGGCTAATTAAGCGCCGAGAGCATCAGCCACCAGGAAATCCCGTCTCCCTGGCGGCAAAGGCAGTGCCCGGCAGTTCAAAGTACGGCAGCCATTCGCCTCAAGATGTATAGAGGTCTCCGAAGGTCTCTCCACTGGAACCTATGGAGTTCGTAACGCTGACCTGAACCGTGCCCGTGCCAGATGGGGCAATGGCAAGGATTTCCGAGTCATTCAGCACCACGAACCTGGCTTGAGCACTGCCGAACTTCACCGAGCTAGCCCCAGTGAATCCAGAACCGTGAAGTACAACGAGGCCTTGGAACACCCCTTGGAAGCTTTCGATGCTGACCACATCCGGAAAGCCCGCCTTGTAGCTATAGACGGCGCCTGCGCCAGAAGCGGTACCTTGTGATCCAGAGCCGTACAAAACTGTGACCGGCACCTGACCCACAGCACCCTGGGGCACCATTGCGTAAACGAGGCCGTTGCTCCCATTCATGAAAGGCGCTGGCACGCTGCCGAAGTCAACCCCGGTAGCCGCAGAAGGCAAGTTCTTCGTCTGTATCTCCACAATGTTCCCACCGGTGACCGAGCCAACCGATGGCGACACTGATTCAACCGTCGAAACAGGGCTTGTGTTTCCGTCGAGGTCGAACAAGTCGGCAGAGGAGGTCGCCGACACCCCACCTGGGGTTGCGACCGTAACGTCGACGATCGATGGCGGGTTACCGATTACTCCCGGCATATATGGCCAAGCGGGCGAGACTGCCTCGATTTCGCTATCCGAAAGCACTTTGAACGACTCGGCTGGCAACGTACCGAAGCCGACGGCGGTCGCTCCTTGAAAACCACTTCCTTGAATGTCGACGGTAGTGCCTCCACTCGGACTCCCCGAAGGAGGCGTCACCGACGTCACAACGGGAGCGCTCACTCCAGAAGTAGTCTCGGCAAATGCTCCTACCGCGGCGCAGAAGTCTCCCGCACAACTGATCCCGTTTAGTGCGGAACCCGCAACCGATCCCGTGGAGTCAGGCACGACGGACCAATTCGTCCCGATGTTCTCCTCGACAAGCGGAAGAACTGGGAGAGCCGGAAGAGTCGAGTAGCCGGGGGCTTGCTGTGTTTGATAACCCGCACTAAGGCAGTCAGCCACACCAACACATGACACCGAAGACAGGAGCGACTGTTGCATTGGTTCCACCGGCGAAGTGGCGGACCATTGCGTTCCATCAAAGGACATCGCCGCGGATTCAAGGTAATAGGCCGAACTGGGCGGAGTTGTGGCCTTCGTGGTCGAGCCCACTGCAAGGCAACTCGTCGTCGAGGTGCAGTCCAGGGCGCTCATCGAGTAGCCGGTTTGCTGCGATGCCGTAATCGCCAGCGAGCCGCCTGCCAAGCTCCCATAGATCATGTTGGTCTCGCTCTCTGAGCCGATAACCTCACACCAAGACGTACTCGCACACGAGACGGCGCTCAGAGTCTCCCCGTTCGCTGCTCCCCCAACATTGACCGGAGACCAAGTGCTTCCGTCCCACGTCTGCACATACGGAAGCTGTTGGCCCGATGGCATCTGGAATCCGACCGCCGCACAGAAGTCGGCTCCGGAGCACGAGACTCCGTTCAACACGCCTGCGCTCGGCGCCGAACCCGGTTCCACCATCGCCTTCCAGGAAGAGCCGTCGAAATGCTCAGCGGCAGGAGCCGGAGGGTGCGCCGGGCCCGCATCCCCGACGGCAACACACGATCTCGACGAGGCGCACGATACCGAAGTGGGATCGAACTGCTGGACGGTCGAATCCATCCCCATTGAGGACCATGTGCTCCCGTTCCATTCAAGAGCGAACGACGAGTAGGCCGGGCCGCTTGAAGGGGTAGGAATGCCATAGGTGCCGACCGCCATGCAGAAAGTCTTTGAGGTACACGAGACTGAACTCAGGCTCTCGTTCGACTGTCCATTGACCTGAGGCAGAGGCACGGGGACCCAACCTCCCAGTTGGGCCGGCTGTGCTCCCGACTGCCCTGCGGCATAGGCCATGTCCGGCCCTGCCGTCGTTGCAATTCCTGCAGACATCCCGACTACGCTTAATAGGCCAAGTCCGGCAGTCAGTGCGGCACCCACGGTCCGCTTCGGCCTAGAAAACAATTGCCCCATCACTACACCCGATATCCTTCCGACCATAACGTGCCCGTCTGCAACCTACGCAGCTATTTCGCGTTGGCCGATATGTGCCATCGCCGACGAATACATTTAGAAACATAATCGGATCGCAGACCAAATACAACAGGATTCAAACGATCCGCAATGAATTGATTTCGGCTGAACACAGCTACCCTGGTCGGCGCAGATATCTTTCGTCTCATGCTCTTTGCCGATCTCAACCGCTGACGGAACGTAACTTATTTCATACTATTTGTAATTAATTAGTTGGCCGTTTGAATCGGCTAAAATCGGGAAAGATATTTCTTTTCTTTTGGATGGCCTTCTCGGTGAACGGAGGCTGCCTAAAGTAACTACCTCCCGCATTCGCTTCCTTGCGCACATTGACCGCCAGGTCCGGCGTGGACTCCCGAGATGGCACATTGGGGCTCGGCAGCTCTCGTTCCCGGAGGCGAACCAAAAGCCGAACTTTCGATCTTTGGAGCAATGCGCCAAGAGCCACGGCTAGCCTCAAGTGGTTGGGCGATCCTTTTTGGAGGCTTTGAAGATGAGATTGCGAGCCATGATCGCAGTGGCAGCACTTTGCACGGTGTTGGCCGCTTGCGGCGGAGGCAAGGCAAACCACGCTGCGTCGACGACTACCTCAAAAGTAGCCCCAAATTCGACGTCTGCTCCCCAGCAAAGCGCCGCCGACAAGGCACTGGCCCAGACCGAGGTATGGAAGCTTTCCGATTTTCCGGCTGGCTGGTCGGCACAGCCCGCAACACCGGATACCGGAATATCCAGCTTGAACGGGAGCCTAGATCAATGCCTTGGCACCTCCGTCGGCTTCCTCCAACAAAGTCAAGCGAGCGCAGACTCACCAAACTTCAGCGACGCAAGCAACGACTCCGCTAGCGAGACCATTGTCTACTTGCCTAGCGCTTCAGAAGGAGACTCCGATTTCACTGTTGTGTTGGGTCCGAAGTTCCCGCAGTGCTATGGGTTGACCATAAATTCGTTCATTCAGAACGAAATCCAGCACCCCTCCAATTCGAATAATGCCCTACCACCCGGTGCCAGCGTTGGGCAGGCCTCAGTAACGCCCCTTTTGTTCCCATCCATGGGAGACCACACGGCGGCCTTCAGAGTGACCACTCCGCTTACCTACTTGGGGCAGACCATCAATATGTATATCGACTTGGTAGCGGTACAAAGAGGCCGCGCCGTTTCCATGATGACCTTCGAGTCTGTGATGAGCGGCTTTGACATAACTCTAGAACAGAGCCTCGCCGCTATCACTTCCGGCCGAATGGGCACGCAAGCAAATGCTGGGACCAGCACAGCGTAGGACGCATTGCGGAGCGCCGCGATGCCGCTACATGGCGGTGCCACGCGACGCGGGTGTATTACGGAGCATCGCTACGCCGCAGTATGAAGGTGAATCGCGACGGCACGGCGAAGCTTATTGGCTTGGCATTCCGGCGGGCGGGTTAATTGCCTGGCTTCGAAGGGATAATTCCGCCGGGGGGCTAGTTGCCTGGCTTCGTCAATACCGACTCGATTTGCTTGACGGGGGTGGTCCGAGTGCCCGTAGTGGTGACTTGAGGGAGATTACCGCTTGAGCCATAGGGTCCCGCCTATGCTACTGACCAGTCAACGGTCGCTGTTACTGAATAGCTTTCCGAAGAACTTTTGAAGACATAGGAGCAGTCCGTAACTTGGTTGGAGGTAATTGAGTAGTTATACGGCGTCCCAGCGTCCTTACAGGTGGTCGTGCCGCCATCACCAAAAGCCCAGACCACTTGATTCGGCGTTGCCGTAGCGGTGGCAGTCGTGCATCCTCCTGGATTACACGCCGTTGCCGAGGTGCTGATCGAATGCCAAATGGAGGAGTCAATCCACAGCCACTCAGGAAAGTTGACCCAACCATTTGCCTTAGGACTCAGCGATATCGAAGGGGCGGGAAACGGAATCTCGCTGGCAGCTTGGGCGCCCACCACGGCGGGATCCGGCGGAGGAGGTGGCGGAGGTGAGCCGTTGGGGACCCAGACCGCTCTTAGTCCCCGAGGATTTGCACTTCCTTGAAAGTTTGAGTCCGGACAGGATGACCCTTGTGGCCCAGAGATCGCATACCACTCACCATTCGGGTCCTTTCCTGGAGGCGGTGGTCCGAAGCCCGGAAGTGGAACGTAGGTACACTGATCTGGAGGCGTGGTCGCGTTGGAGGACGAAGTCTGGTCTCCAGTTGTCGTGGCTCCGGATGGTGGCGAAAGTCCGGCATCGCCTCCTGGATCACCGCCTTGAGATGCCACACAGGACAGCACCGAGCCGGAAGTGGAGCAGGTACCTGAGCCTTCTCCGACGGCGAACGCATCGGCTCGGCCAAATAAGACCGTTAAGGCGGCAACAAGTGGAACCCCCAGCCAGCGAGATCTTCTCAACACTTGCCTGCAGAGGTTTGAGACCCCCCGGATACCAGCCACGACCCTTGTTGGGCCGCCAAAGTCCAAGTGCCCCTTAGTACCTTGATCTGAGGAGTGTCACCGCCAAGGTCTGGGGGCGCGGGGCTACCATCTTGAGTCGTAGTTCCCGGGTCGGAGATGCAGCTATACACCGTCGCTGAGGCAGCGGTCAGATTGCGCACTACCGGATTCCCCAAGTCGTAGGTCGATGGCCCATTCAGCATCGCCATCTTTACTTTGAGCAGGAATAAATACTCGGCCTGCAAGGAGGGGCCAGTGAAGTATTTGGTGAGTTCCGGCCAGATCTCGCTGGTCGACTCACCGGCCACGATGTTTGCCCTGGCGGGTCCGGGAGGTTGATCCAGGATCTTGTAGCCCTCCCGAAGGTCTGCACTCCACCCATTGATGACCGCCTGAGCCTCCGGCGACAAGGTCGTGGAGGTCGTACCCAACTTGCCGAGGCCGGACGGGATCTTCGTAGCCCCCGCACCGCTGGCACAGGCAGTTAACGATGTCCCGAGCAATACAAGCGCCGGCAGCATCCTTAGCCATTTCCGCTCCGGGCCGCCAAGATTCGCCACATTTCCTCCTTACAGCATTTTCTACATCCGGAAATGCCGCCCGTGCCAGTCGAATCGCCAGGTCCGCGGTTGTCGGTTACAGCCACGAGGTCGAATTGACCGGTCCGCGGTTGTCGGTTACAGCCACGAGGTCGAATCGCCGGAGCAACTGTTGCCCATGCGAGCCGCATGGTCGAACCGAGCAAAAAGATTCCCATCCACCCCTCATGCAAACTCAGCCCTTTGGGTAGTCAATAAGGCAGAGCCACCCGAGTCGAATCCGGTCGGCTCTCTAAGCCAATTGAATGGGAGGATCAGCCATGAGTGCTATGACCATGGTCGAACCAGAAGTGACGATGAACTCCGTCGCCAAGGTTACGGAAATATCTGCAATATCCGAAACGAGTTTCGAGGACGCGTGTCGCCTAGCAATCGAAAGGGCGGGGCACTCGCTACGCAATATTCGCGCAGCGTGGATCAAGGAACAGAGCTTGGAGATACGCCACGGAAAGATTGTCGGTTTCAAGGTCGACATGAAGGTCACCTTCGTTCTCGACGGGGATTGATCCCAGCCCCCAAGGCAAGAGAATAGGCCGGGACAAGAAGAATAAGTTGGAGCAAACGTCGTATCCGGTCGGCACAACAGAGTGCAGCAAAGCATCGTGCTTTCATCGACTTCCGGAAACAAGGCTTTACTGAAGAGTGGTTGCTGATGCCTTTTTGAATTTGCGTACGTGGAGCAGAACGCGAATAGCTGCTCGACCCGCTACGAAGGATGCAGCAAGGCTTGCTACCGCCAGCGCGAGGTCCAAGATCCAAACCCATCCATTGGTGGCGGGTGCGCCTGGAATCTCTGCGTAGCTCGGGTCTGTTGGATCGACAAGAACTTTTATCATCTCGCCATCACTTAGGTGAGCTTGAATGGGATAGTGCGCAAGGGTCCGTGTAACTCCCTGGATGGGTGGGGCAAACGACGCGCCGATCAATGCGGTGTAGTAACCCCCACCGTGAGTATTGCGGTGGTAAACGTTCTGGAAATAATCGACGGTTGCGATCCTCGCAATGCCATGTTGTTGCACCCAACCAGAACGCACTGCGCCAGTGTGACGATTGAAGGAAGCCACGGAAAGGAGGGCGGTAATCACCACTAAAGCGAGAAATCGAACGGTGATCGCGATAGGCGAATATCGAAATGCCCGGTTCCTCATGGCGAAAAATCCAGTCGATAATCTTGGGGATTCTTGCCGTGCTCCGTTAGCCTCAGCCCAACTTAAGGCTGTCGGCTGGTTACGGCGCAACAGGTGCTCATAGTGCGCTACAAGGAACACGCACCAAACAGTAAGGGGCGCCATAATGATCGTCCATCCAATGTCGACGCTGAGAGTGGAACCTGTGCGTGCCCTTTCGGCAGCGCTGCCTAATGCACCCGAAATCCCGCTGAAAACCAGCGAAGCGCAAACCACCGCAAATGCGACTGACAGCACCAGGCCCGCCACGTACCAGCCTCTGCCCTCAAATGACCGTGAAGATGACCTGCCAATGCTGCTGGGAATGTACCTGGGCATTTGCGAATAAATCCTAGCTCGCCAAGGTCCCCTACAGGCGAGTAACCAGTTCCACCGCCAAGTCGAAGGTGGCTTGCCGCGACGGAGAAACGGTCCAGCTCCTCTCGTCCCACTCGGCTCCACTAAGGTCGTCGCCCGCATAGAGAAGTTGGGCGAAGCGAATACCACGGAATCTTGAAACCGCGAAGAAAGCGGCGGCTTCCATGTCCACCGCCAAGCAGCCTTCCTCCAGCCTTCGGGCCACCTTCTGCTTGGTCTCCCGGTAGAGAGCATCAGTGGTCCAAATCTTTCCCGAAACGAATGGGACGGAGCGCTCTGAAAGGAATTGTTGGGTTGTTGCTATACCATCCGGGTCTCCCGCAACCGTACGGGAGGGCGCTAAATAATGAAATGACGTTCCCTCGTCCCGTACCGCCTCCGTAGGAACGATTATCTGACCCGCAGACAAGTCGGGGGACAAGCCACCGCAGCCACCGCAGGCAACCACTTTCCTAGCACCAAGGACGATTGCCTCCTCCAAAAAGCACGCAGCTAAGGGTGCTCCAACTCCCGGGTGGAAAATCGCAACATCGTAGCCGTGTCGCTTTACCTTCCAGATTGGGTAGACACCGTGAGCTGCCTCTAATTCCCCAACCTGAACCGCCTCCGTCGCGATGGACGCCAGGATTTCGGAATAAAAGCACAAAACAGCTCGCTCCGGAATGGTGCCTTGAAGATGGGCCTTGGTATCCGATGGGTCCAGTACCGCTCGAACGTCGGGGTCGAACTCGAATAGGGCAATGTCTTTGCTCACCCAGCCATACTTACAGGCCACAAAGGGACTTACAGGCTTCAAATGAACCCGCTACGAACTTTCATCGTTGCGCGCATGTCTCAAGGTGCCTCAACCGGTTTCTTTGTAAGTTGACACTTACGTAAGTATATGCTACAATAGAACCATGATAGACCTTGTCTTACAAGCCATCGCCGAACCACGCCGTCGCGAAATCATGCTGCTTATCCGCGGGAAAGAACTCTCGTCGGGAGAAATTGCTGCTCATTTTGATATAACACGCCCGGCAATTTCACAACACTTGCAGGTGCTTACCACTGCTGATCTGGTGACTGTGCGAAGAAAAGGAACGCAGCGACTCTACCGTGCCCGCC
>DAIDIS010000108.1 GCA_027451785.1 Acidimicrobiales bacterium | reverse complement strand
GGTTGGGCTGTTCGCCCATTAAAGCGGTACGCGAGCTGGGTTTAGAACGTCGTGAGACAGTTCGGTCCCTATCCGATGCAGCCGTAGGAGATTTGAGGAAGGCTGTCCCTAGTACGAGAGGACCGGGACGGACGTAGCTCTCGTGTGCCAGTTGTCCTGCCAAGGGCACGGCTGGTTTGCGACCTACGGAAGGGATAAGCGCTGAAAGCATCTAAGTGCGAAGCCCGTTCCTAGATGAGATCTCCCACAGGGTTAACCTGGTAAGACCCGTGGTTAGACGACCACGTTGATAGGCCGGAGGTGTAAGCACGGTAACGTGTTCAGCCGACCGGTACTAATCGGTCGAGGGCTTGGATTTTTAGATACTCGTGCTCGCTATGGAAAGCTCAAGAAGCGCTTTTTCGCCGTTTTTGGTGAGAGCCGCAAATTGAATCAAAGGTTTCCGGTGGCTATGGCGGTGGGGTTACACCCGTTCCCATCCCGAACACGGCAGTTAAGCCCGCCTGCGCCGATGGTACTTGGGGGGAGACTCCCTGGGAGAGTAGGTCGTCGCCGGATTTTTTGTGAAAGGGTGCTCCTCTGGAGCGCCCTTTTGCGCGTTCGGTCGCAATTTGCAAGGTGTCGGCTACGACTCGAATATGTCTGCCTTTGGCTGGTTTCCGTTGTTGCTTGTTTCGCCTAGTTCGGAATCGTATGACATGAAGCGGCCAAGTTCGGGGTCGATTTACGGGCCTTGGTGGAGCGGTCAACTTCCGGGTCTTGTTGTGGGTTCTGTGTGGTTTGTGGCGAGAAACTTAGAAGTAGGTGTATGAATTGTGGTTTCCCTGGCCGGATGTTCCGGCGGAGTTCGTTATTTCTACTGGTAGTTGACCCTTTGGATTCTTGGGGGCGATGGCGACAATGAGATCCGGCGTAATTGAGAGATAGAGTGCCGGTGAAACCCCGAATACGACTCTCGTAACTTGGGTGAAGTTTGTTCCGAAGATGAACGCGATCCCGCCGCCGCTTGCCGGACCTACGGCCGGAAAGATTGATGAGATTGTTGGAACGCCGGCTACTTGAGTAGTTGCATAGGTGAATTTATCGGCGGATGTGGTCGGTGATGTTCCGTTTGGCCCGGTTACGGTGACGTCGACTGTCTGTGCTGTGGCGCTCGTCGGTGATTTTGCTTCTATTGAGGTATCTGACAACACTGAGAAGTTTGCATGTTGGGAGCCGAAAGCCACTGACGTCGCTCCCGTAAACCCGGTTCCGGTGATGGTGATATTGGTGCCCCCTGTCGTCGGCCCTTGGTTCGGCGTGATTGTGGTCACAACGGGAGGGGGAGCGTATTTGGTCTGGTAAGAGGAGGATTCTGAAGCTACGTCAGTTACGAGGTTTTCCATTGAAATGTTCATGTCGACTAGATGGAGTCCCCAGGATGCTCCTAATGCTTGAGTAACTGTCGGTCGGGTATCCGTTGAAGATGCTATGTCTGTGACATTTAACCAGGTGGCGCCGTTTTGTGATTCACATTCGCCCGTGTATAGCTGTGGGTATTCCACGTAATTAGTTGTGATGCCTGTAGGGGTGGAGAGGTTTACGGAGACGATCGAACCCTGGGCTGTTGGGAAGATTGGAAGGAGGCTTCCAGCGCCGGATGCGGGGAAAGTCGGATTCACGCACAGAACCTGGAGCCCCGCTGTTGAACTCTGGCCGGAAAGGAGGCTTACACCGGTCCCTGGGTATCCGAAGAGTGCTCCGGAAGGAGGAATGTTGGGATTGAGAAAGCTCGAGTACGCGATTACGCAGGAGATCTGAGCGGCAGACTGGCAGGCTGGAACATTCTGAAAACTTCCGCCTACCGTTCCTCCGGTCGGCACCGTTACGTTACCTCCAAACAACAGGGCCGATACCAGAAGCTTTCGCATTGCTGCACTGGGGTCAATTTGGGACTGGATAATTTGGGTCAACATGGCAGCGCCTTGGGAGTGTCCGATCAACACGACGCCGCGTCCATCGTTGTAATTCGCCATGTAGTCTTGCCATGCGGAGAGCACCCCCTGGTAGGCGATGTTTATTGAGTTGGGGTTGTTGACGATAAGACTCGGATTTGTAAGTGCGGTCAGGGTCAGTTGAGGGTACATGGGAGCAAACACCCGGCAGTCCTGCGAGAACGGGGCTGCTTGTGCTTCTGCGACATCGGTTTCTGCGGATTCGATTGTCAGGTTGGCGTTGACAGTCGATTGGCTCGAGACGGTGGGATAGACATAGAAGCAGTCGATCGGCGGGTTCGTAGGGACATTGGGGTGAAGAACCTGCTGGGAGCCGTCAGGATTTACCACTGTCGTGGATAGGTCGGTGGCGCAGGGATCTGGTTGGACACCCGGCATGCAGAGCCAAGTTGTGGTGGTCGCGGTGGGCGTTGTTCCTGTGCCCGTTGCAGAAGTAGTCGAGTTTGCGTTGAGAGATGATTTGGCTGTGAATGAAATCAACGCCTCTGAGTGGGGTTCCGATCCCGCGGATGTCGTAGGTGCGGCGCCAACTCCGAGACCGGCAAAAAGTGCTATCAACATGCAGGTAGCTGCGGCCTGGGAGCGGCGTGGGCTGCGGAGAAGTTCGGTCTCGCTCGTACCAGCGAGGCGGCCAATAAATTTGCGAATTCCGGTTAGTTCTCTCATGCCTTTACCCCGTTTTGCATATGCCGGATTCTGTCCGGCGCCCTAGACCGTTCACCAGTCTGCATACTATTTACCCTAACGTCAATAGTTCGTTGAAGAGGGGCGGAACGTTGAGCCGAATTGGGCCGTTAATCCGAGGGCCGCATCAGAGTCGTATGTTCTAATTGTGGGATATCTTCTCGTTCTGGGATTCTTGGCGGGGCTGATTGTTGCCATTTCGCCGTGCGTAGTTCCCGTCTTGCCGATCGTGCTTTCTACAGGAGCTACTTCCGAAAATAGGCGGCGTCCCTTACTCGTGATCTGCGGGCTGATGGTGAGCTTCACGGCAATCGTCCTCTTCGGATCCGTAGTTCTGGGAGATCTTGGGCTTCCCAAGGATCTGCTCCGCAATGTCGCCTTGTTGGCGTTGTTGTTGGTCGGTATCGGCATGTTGGTACCGAAGGTCGGCGAGGTCCTGGAAAGACCATTTAGAAAAGTCGGTGCCGGACCCCGAACGAACGCCGGAAGCTTCGTTCTTGGCTTGTCTCTGGGTGCCGTTTACGTCCCATGTGCGGGACCTGTGCTTGCAGCGATCACCGTTTTGGGGGCTCAAGCAAAAGTTGGTGCAGGAACTGTCATATTGACCCTGGGGTATGCCAGCGGAACGGCCTTGCCCTTGTTGGCCATCGCTTTCGCAGCAAAAAGAGCTTCCTCGACGTTGTCTCCACTCAAAAAGCACGCCAAATTAGTCAGGAAGTTTGCCGGTGTCTTAGTCGTTGTCACAACTGTTGGACTCGCTACCAATCTATTCTCTTCATTTCAAACGGCGGTTCCCGGTTACACTTCGGCTCTCCAAAATGCCGTGGAGTCCTCATCTTCAGCAAGAAACTCACTTGGAACTCTGACTCACGCAAAGGGTGCGGGTGCCGACAAAACCTTGACCGGCCAGCCGAGTTCCGGGTTGCCGGATTACGGGCCGGCACCTGAATTCTCGAATGTAACCAAATGGCTGAACACTCCGCAGGGAAAGCCTCTATCCCTCTCTGGGCTGAGAGGAAAGGTGGTTCTAGTTGACTTTTGGACTTACTCTTGCATCAACTGCCTTCGGAGTCTCCCTCATGTTGAGGCTTGGTACGGGCGCTACTCCAAGGAAGGGTTGGTCGTTGTTGGGGTGCATACCCCTGAGTTCCCTTTCGAGTACGTCGCATCGAACGTGGAGCAAGCGGTAAGTCGCCTAGGTGTCGAATATCCAGTCGCAATAGACGATAAGTATGGGACTTGGGATGCATACGGTAATGAATACTGGCCTGCGGAGTACTTAATCGATCGATCAGGCAGGATTCGCGAAGTCTCCTATGGTGAGGGCGGATACGCAGGAACCGAAGGCGCGATTAGAGAGCTACTTTCTCAGAAGAAGGGCTCTCTTCCTTCGGTCACCTCCGTGTCAAATACAGCGCCCGCTTACTCAACGACCCAGGAGTCGTATTTGGGTTATGACAGAGTCGACAACTACGCAGGCAACCCGAGTTCAGTAGTCAAAGACCACTTCGTTCAATACTCATTCCCGAAGGATCTGTCCCAAGGGTACTTTTCGTTGTCCGGTCAATGGAAAGTTGAAAGTTCGGGGTCATTGGCGGGAGATGGTGCTCAACTCGAGCTCGCATTTGAGGCGAAGGACGTTTATTTGGTTATGAGTGGCAGCGGATCGGTGGGAATAACTCTGAACGGGACTCCTCAGCCAACCATCCAGGTGAAGGGTATCCCGGATATTTACCAAGTGGTTTCTCTGCGGACTCCGGGCACTGGAACCCTGGCACTTTCATTCACTGGGAGCATCGAGGCTTACGACTTCACCTTTGGCTAGCTGTATCATCTAATGCTTATGCCGGATCGAAGTACCCGCTCATCGCGCCCTCAACAAGGATCAGGAGGGGCCGGCAGAAGTTCAGGTAGCAACGGTCCGCCTCGTCGTAACGGCGGCGGACCATCCCGGTCATCCCGACCGTCCGGGCCACGCAGCACCGACAGCTACTCCCGACCGTCCGGGCCGCGAAGTACATCCCGTGGTCCTCGCACCGGCAGCTCAGGCGGCGCACCTCGCCCCAGTGGTCCTCGCACCGGCAGCTCAGGCGGCGCACCTCGCCCCAGTGGTCCAAGAACCGCAAGCGGTTCGTCTCGACCGTCCGGGCCATCTCGCTCCAGTGGTCCAAGAACCGCAAGCGGTT
>DAIDIS010000107.1 GCA_027451785.1 Acidimicrobiales bacterium | reverse complement strand
AGAAGGAATCGCCAGAGTTTCCGTCGACCCGGGCCAAGGCGCCAAGGCCCGGCAGGAAATTGCCGAGAGTGCCGCCAAATCGCTCCAAGGACTTTTGGGCTTTTACCACGTCTCGTCTCTTGCTCAGGCGCGAGAGCAGCTAGGCAAGAGGGAGGCAATGCTTACCCAGCAAGAAAGGCTGGAAGAGCAGGAAAAGCGCGCATTGGGAAATGCGACTTTGGATGAGCTTCGCGTGCAAATTGAGACTCTTCCGAGGCGAATCGAGTCCTTCGTTTCATCTCTCGATGGGAAGGATCCGGAAATCACCACACTCGCCGAGGCGGAGGAGTTGAAGGTGGCCGCTCAAATGAAGCTCGAAGTAGCAAGGAGGGAGCTCACAACCGTAGAAAAAGCCGCCGAGCAGGCAAGCGAGCGCCTCAGAGAGGCTTCCGAGGCGAAAGCCGGCCTTGCAATAAAGCTGGAAGGCACCACGAGCCAAATCGAAATCGCCAGACGTCGGGCGTTCGAGGAGGAAGAAGCTAAGGCGACCTCGGAGTTGGAAGCGGAGATCGCCGAAGCTCGCAGGCTCGCAGCAGAGTTCGAGAAGCAGCTTTCCCAGAGCCAACGCCAACTTGACCAAGCTTCCCCGGAGTCGCTTCGCATTGAGGCTGAAGTCGCTGATTCAGCACTGGACGCAATTCGATCCAAGATCCGCAATCTGGAAGAAGAGCGGATTCAGCTCACTACCTTGCTCGACAACTACATCGAACAGAACCAGTCAGACACTTTTGCAGATCTTGAAAGCCTTTACTTTTCGAAGAAAGCCGAAAGACGAAGTTGCGAAAGACGCGCATACGCCGCTAGGGAGCTACTCGGTGTTTTGAACGACAAGCGCCTCTCGGCACAGAAGCGCTACCTGGCGCCGCTAAAGGCCAAGATCGATGACCTCGGAAAAGCGACCTTCGGAGCTGATTTCGAAGTTACTCTCGACGAGTCCTTCCGTATTACCGAGCGTTATCTGAGCGGTGGTCTTGTTTCCTATGACCAATTGAGCACGGGCACCAAGGAGCAGCTTGCGATAATCGCTCGAATTGCGTGCGCTGAACTGGTCGACCCGGGCCGAGGAGCCCCACTGGTCCTTGACGATGTTTTTGGTTGGTCAGACACGAGCAGACTACGAAATCTGTGTGCGATCATAAACCAAGCAGCAAGCAGGGTTCAGGTCATCATATTCACCTGCTCGGAAACGCGTTTCATACAGGTTCAACCTTGCCAAGAATTCAGATTGGACCGAGCGAGTTCACCAACTTGAGATTTCCGCCGGGGAGGAGAACCCAGGACGCCCGGGAGTCCCCCGGTTGACTAAAAGCCCTCGATTGAATAGATCGAGTGACCTCTCAAGCCCGCAGGCACAAACGCTCACGAACCGAGACCAGCCAATGCCTCCATTGAAGGAACGAAGTAATAGGCGGCCCCATCCGCCTTCGTGAATGCGAGTAGGCGGTCACTCGACCCGGATCCGTCAAGCCCATACATCGACGCCAACATCTTGTTCGTTGTCGTTGGGTTGTTCGTAAAGGCCAAGAACATCAGTCCGGCTTCACATGCCCCGCCGAATGGATAGCTACGCCTGTAAATCTCAAGCTCCTCGCCGCCTTCTTCGATTACCACCTTAGACACGTGAGAATCCTCTGGCATTACCTCTTCTCCGAGTTCGACGGAATCCGCCTTTGTCCGCCCGATTACCTTTTCCTGTTCGCTCTCAGGCATCGTTCCGAACGCGTCAATATCGTGAACGAATCTCATAAGAAGTGCTACCGAGCCACCGGCGCCCGCTGTACCGCCGTGAATGATGGCCACAGAGCTGGCCTCCACCAGGGATGGGTTCTCCGTCCCATCAATGAACCCTGTGATGTCGCGGCTGTCCTTGTAAGCAAATCCAGCCTGCTCCCTTGCGACGGAAGCCACTCCCGTAAGCGCCTTTACGCTTGCTCGCGAGCAGTCAAACATTTCTGAGCTTGAGGAAGAGTGAAGGAAGAGCCAGATGTCGCTTTGGAGGGGTTCAGGAGCCGCCGAAGTGTCCCCAAAAGTCTGAATTGCGTTGAGTCCTGGCGAACCGTAGTCCGAGGCCGGGTTTTGCATACCAAGTTCTCTTGCAAGGTCGGGGCGGATTCCGACGACCCAATTGATTGCACGATGCTCGTCGAGCTCGGTGACAAGCTCCGCAATTGCCGCCGCAAGTGCCGGCATCCGATTAGTCGGGGAATCCAAATCCGGCACTTTGTCCAGCAACTTCGTTGTGAACTCCAGGTGTAGCGCGAAGCTCGATCCTTGAGCAAAAATGCCATACTGCGGGGTGGCCAATGCAGTGCTCGTCCTCTCATAAGCGATAGTCCGAGTATGACCTTAGCCAACCGGGCAAGTCGCTGGCGGCACCTCACTGAGCAATTCGAACTATGGGACGAAGATTCCCGAGATCGGCATGTTAAGTTTCGAGCTTCTCACCGATCCAAGGTTCGGTGCTCCCCCAAACGGGATCACGGATCCGTCAGACAACGCAATCCAATAGCTGCCGGAGGGCCCGGCAGCGATTCCGATAACGGACCTGCCATTCAAGCGGCCACCCAACGATCCACTTTGCCTGGCGTCTCCAAAGGCATAAACCCTGCCGTCATTTGCTACAACTAAGTAACCCTTACCGTCCTGCGTAACGCTCATACCCACGGCATGAATCGGCGTCATATCGGAAGCGTTGGCCGTGAAAGCCACTGACCCCAACGGGTTGGCGTCTCCAAAAGAAATCACTGCACCATCAGCGCTCAGGATCCAGTATCCGCTGCCGGTCGAAGTTGGGACGATTTGCACGGCCCTTCTTTGCTGTTGGCCCCCGTTCAGCCCGCCGAAATAACGTGCGTCGCCATAGGCGAACACGCTACCGTCGAGACCTAGGAGTAGGTAGCCTCTACCATCCGCGCTGGATGCAATACCTACAATCGGCGAGGAGAGGGACGTCGGGTCGGGGGCCCCGAGATATTGCGCTGTCCCGAACCCATATACCGCTCCATTGGACTGGACCAACCAATATCCCGTCCGGTCAGGCTTTACCGCCATCGATAACACGGGCGATGTAAGTGTCTTGTTTGCCGCAGAGCCTTCAAACTGACCTCCTCCGAAGGCGAACACACCGCCATCGACGCCGACTAGGTAGTAGGAATTGGGTATGGCACTGGTCTTGCCCATCGTGCCATATGGCGTCGTCGGCGAAGAAGGGGCCGAGGCGATGCCGGTGCTGACGCCTTGAGCCATCGACACGACGAAGGTGTAGGACTTTGAAGGCGAGAGGCCGGCAAAGGTTGCGCTCGTTCCATGCACTGTCTGCTGTGCGACGGTGACCCCACCGCTTGAGGCGGTTACCACGTAGGTGGAGTTTGAGCTCGACGATTGCACGGGGGGTGACCAAGTAACAGTGATCGTTCCTGGCCCTGGCTTGACTCCCATGATGACAGGTGGCTTTTCAGTATTCACCGGGGTAGGAGTAACCGTTGTGGTGCTCGTCGTGCTCGGTGGGCTCGGCACTGACGGAGGGGACTGCGGAGTCACTGCGTTAGAGGCACCAGAGTGGGCTCCAAGCCCGAACGAGTTGGTTGCAGAGACTTCGAAAGTATAGGAAACCGAAGGTGAGAGCCCTACGAATAAATAGCTGTCCGAAGCACCCGGAGTCGGATCAGTCGCCGAACCGACGGCTCCAGCAGCTACCACCATTCCGGGCTGTGGCACTCCCCCAATTAATGGGACGACGGTAAATGACAGCGTTGCGACGGGATCGGAGGGGGCAAGCCAATTAACCGCTGCGCCATCAATTGCTGGGGTAGCGATCCCAATTGTCGGTGCGCCCGGAGTGGGCTCAGGCGTTATCGGAGAAGTGGCAGGAGATGTAGGTGATGGCCCGTCGGAATTCGTCTCGAACACGGTGAATGTGTAAGCGGTTCCATTCGTAAGGCTCGCAATGCTGACCGAGTCGCCGGCACCTGGGGTCGGGTCGGCGGCGGATCCAACAGCTCCCGCAGGAACGATAACTGGGGCCTGTCCCATTCCCGCAATATAAGGAGTAACCGTAAAGGAGGTGATCGCCGACCCATTGTTTGCACCAACAGTCCAAGTGATTTGTGCGGAAGCATTTCCCGGGATTGCTCCTACGGCACCTGGAACCGAGGGCGCCGCAGACGGCGTCACTGAGTTGGTGGCTGCCGATGCAGATCCAGTACCTACGGCGTTGGTGGCTGTGACCGTGAAGGTATAGGCCGTCCCATTGGTCAGGCCCGCCATTGTGTAGTTGTCGGACGCTCCGGGGGTTGGGTCGGTTCCAGAGCCGACAGCTCCTGCTGCGAAGTTGGTCGATGGCTGTGGGACTCCTGCAATGTAGGGCGTGATCGTAAAGGATGAGATCGCCGATCCATTGTTGGCGGGGACT
>DAIDIS010000106.1 GCA_027451785.1 Acidimicrobiales bacterium | reverse complement strand
GCACCACCCGCATCGAGGATCCCGGTTAGCTCCTCCATGGCCTGATCACACAGCTCTTGGGTGCGCCTTTCGATCACGTGAGAGCCGTCGAAGATATCCTCGTTGTCCAACAGGTCGGTTTCGAAGGCCAGGATCTGTTGGATTCTGAGGGACCACTGCTGGTCCCACGGCCGAGGCAATCCCAGTGCCTCGTTCCATGCGGGTAGCTGGATTGCTCTTGCGCGAGCGTTCTTCGAAAGGGTGACACCGAGTGTCTCAAGCACTATTCGGGGAACATTGTTCTCGGGCTGAGGCTCGGTAAGGCCGAGGGAGTTGACCTGCACTCCATAGCGGAAACGTCGGTACTTGGGGTTGTCGATGCCGTAGCGCTCTTTGGTGATCGTGTCCCAAAGCTTCGTAAAGGCGCGCATCTTGCATGTTTCTTCTATGAACCGTATTCCCGAGTTCACGAAGAATGAGATTCGTCCGACGACCTCAGGGAAAATCTCTTGAGGCACCCGGCCCGATTGTTTGACAGCGTCAAGTACGCCTATGGCAGTCGCCAGGGAGAAGGCAAGTTCCTGTTCGGGGGTCGCGCCCGCCTCTTGGAGGTGATAGCTGCAAACGTTGATCGGG
The DNA here is from genome assembly GCA_027451785.1 of Acidimicrobiales bacterium. Taxonomy (GTDB): domain Bacteria; phylum Actinomycetota; class Acidimicrobiia; order Acidimicrobiales; family JAKAVM01; genus DAIDIS01. The sequence goes on along the minus strand of DAIDIS010000106.1, from coordinate 12,701 downwards.
TTCCACTTCGGCACGTTCTGAACCGTGTAGGAGACCATGTCGACGATCAACCTGAGGCTCGGCTCGGGAGGGAATATATACGTCCCCCTCGACAGATACTCCTTGACGATGTCGTTCTGCGTTGTTCCTTGCAGAAGCTTGGGGTCTACGCCGGTGTTCTCACCATGTGCGATGTAAAGGCCCAGGAGCCATGCCGCCGTGGCATTGATCGTCATCGAGGTGTTCATGGTTTCGAGCGGGATGCCCTCCATGAGTTGTGACATGTGGCCCAGGTGGGCGACCGGCACGCCGACTTTCCCAACCTCACCTGCGGCTTGTGGTGAGTCGGGGTCGTACCCGATTTGAGTCGGAAGGTCGAATGCCACCGAAAGGCCGGTTTGGCCTTTTGAAAGGTTCGACCTGTATAGCTCGTTCGACGCTCGTGCGGACGAGTGTCCCGAATATGTACGCATCACCCAAGGCGCGTCTGGCATGGCTACATTGTCTCAAGGTTCTGGGTCTCCACGCCACCGGGCTGGGGTTTTTTGCCTTTTGGGCCTCGGGAGGAATCGTCGCACTTTTGACCGAGTGCCGTGGTGGCGCAATATCGTGCTGGGACCCGGCTGAAGGTCAGTGCCGAGGTTGCCGGTCCGGCCGACCCTTGGTTGATGTGGCTGGTAGCTAACATCGAGCCGATTGCGGGGTGTGCGCTCCGGTTTTGCACCGCCTAACATTCATGATGCTCGCCCGGCGCCAAACGGCAACGATTCCGGGTGAGGCCTAGACGGGCGCTTAGCTCAGTTGGTTAGAGCGACTGGTTTACACCCAGTAGGTCGGGGGTTCGAATCCCTCAGCGCCCACTCGTTTTCTCTGGCGGAGGGAATGACGCCTCTTCAGGAAAGGTGTCAGAGCAGTCCGGTAAGATATGAAAATGGCAAAGAGTCCTGAGGAGATCGCAGCAGATCCCGCGATTGTCGTCATTCACGATCAGGACGAGCGCAATCTATTGCCGCTGGATGAGTGGTGGGAAGTTGTGGCTCGTGAGGACGAGCCCGTGAATCTCACAGTTTCCGTGGCCGATGTTCTTCGAGAGGTGCGAGAAGAAGAAATCGAGTGAGGGTTGTAGTTCTCGACGCAACAATCGGTGTGGAGTTAGCGCTTCGGAGCGAAACTGCAATCAAGGTAGCCAAGGCAATCGGGCCTAAGCCTGATTCGTGGGTCCCAGATAATTTCTTTACTGAGTCGGCCGGAGTCTTGCGTCGCCTAGCGCAACGCAAGGAGATCAGTCAGGAGAGGGCTGCCCAAGCCATGACAAGACTCCTAAGCTTGCGAGTTCAGCACGTTTCAACCCGCCCCTTTATCTCTGAAGCTTGGACGCTTCGCGAAAACGTGACGATGGCGGACGCAGTCTACGTAGTGCTAGCTCGCCATCTTGGCGCTGAATTAGCTACCATGGATGAGAGACTTCGTGGCGCCCCTGGTCTCGACATTGGTTTCGTCGAGATTTGATATGCATTCGTCCCTTGTTCGTCGGGACCTGCCAGTGCCATTCGAAACTGCCGTCACCAGAGGCACCTCTTTCAGCGAAATTGACCACGAGACACTCTTGGGCCGGAAGTGCCTATCAGTTGACGCGCGGCAAGAGGTGGAGCGGCTTCTTGTGGAGGCTCCAGATGAAGGTGTGCTCTTTAGGATTGCCTCGCCGCGACGTAGGCCTTCAATCCTGCGCAGCCTCGTCTGGGTCTCAACGTAATTTCAGCTCGTATCAGCGCTAGCCGAACCGTCTCCGGATTCACTCCGACCAACGGGGCTATCTTCGCCAATGAGTTCCCGGCTCGGTAGAGTTCGATGACACGATAGACCGTAGGCTCATTCAGCTTGACGGCGCTCCTTTGGATTCCAGCTCGATTGAGAATCTGGGAAACCGTATCTCGATGGATACCGAACACGGTGGCCAATTCAGTAACCTTGGCTCCGTCCAGGAAAGCAGCGACAAGATCATTCGTCTCGTTTTTGCTGAGTCGCCGTTGAACCTGCTTCTTGGTTGGAGAAATGGCCTCGGATGGTCGTCCGGCCACCATTTCGACCACATCCGAAATTCGTTCGCCCTGGTCACAGCGGTTTGAGTATCGTGCTATTACCTCCACCAGTGTTATGTTTCAGGACATACTGGATGTTTGAACCCCCATGGCGCTATCAAGAGCCGTTTAGGGGCTTGTAGTCCTTCGTTGGATCGAACGTGAATTGCCTGATCACCTCTCGGTCTTCAGAGATGACCGGAGTACAATGAGGGCTATAACTATCAGTACCCAGGAACAACGACCAGTGACTGTGAGTAACGAATCTGGAATCGATCCGGATGAGGCTCGTCGTGCCCGTCTCGAACGATTTCGTGGCCACGTGGACACCCATGACAAAGAGCTGGCTGAGTACTGGAGCCAGCGGTCACCAGCCGAGCACGCCAAGGCGATGGTTGACTTGGCGGATTACGCCGACATGATGGCAGCTCAAACAGGTTTCGAGAAGGATCCTAATGAGATGTTCCCCAGCCTAAGGCGGTGGCGGAGGCCTGCTTAGTGAGCCATGAGACCGGGCCGGAGCAAGCAGGTGAGCCCTCCTGGGGCGAGGATGTCCACCCAGATTTCTACTTATCCCTTGACGGTCAATGGCGTACAGGGCTTCAATGTATCGACGTTGTCGTCGAGCTTGTCGGACAACATGTAACGGACTGGTAACAGTTGTTTGAGACCGATAACTGAAATTTAAGACATTGAATTGTTTCTGGGCGGCAAGGATCAATGGGGCGAAGAAGCGAATACTCATTTGTCTTAGCCGGTTGTTGCTGTACTGGCGTTGACCACCGCTTGTGGCACCGTTGCGAAGACAGCCCACACGGCAAATTGGCATTCAACTTTGTTGAAGCGCGTGGATCAGGTTAGTCCGCTGGGTGGTCATCTCCTTATCGACAGGCGGTCTCAGAATGGCTCTACCGATCTAGTGCTGTGTCGTTGAAATAACTACTGTGAATGGTTAGGCTATCGCCATGCCGGTCGTGACAGCTTCCCCGTTGGCGGTGACAGATGAGCAGCGATCTCGCTTGGAGGAGATAGCTCGTTCGCACACGCTGGAACATCGCAAAGTGGTGCAGGCCAAAGCGTTGCTGATGGCAGCCGATGGTGTGCCGACCAATGAGGTGGCCCGCCGGTGTCAGACCACTGATAACTCGGTGCGGGCGTGGCGGCGAAGATTCGAGGCTGAGGGGATCGATGGCGTGGGGCGGATCGCCAAGGGGCGTGGCCGCAAGTCGTGGGTGGCTCCGGGAACGGTGGCCGAGGTGGTGCGCGTGACTCAGAACGAGTTGCCCGATGACGGCTCGACGCATTGGACCACCCGGCGGCTGGCCGATCGTGTGGGTGTCGGCAAGGACACGGTGGCTCGCATCTGGCGCGACCATGAACTGAAACCGTGGAAGGTCGACCGTTTCAAGATCTCCAATGATCCTCGTTTCGAAGAGAAGCTGGTTGACGTAGTCGGCCTGTACCTGAACCCGCCGGAGCGGGCAGCGGTCTTCGCCTTCGACGAGAAAACCCAGTGCCAGGCTCTGGATCGCACTCAGCCCAGCTTGCCGATGAAGCGAGGCCGGGCCGGGACTATGACCCACGATTACAAGCGCAACGGGACCACCGACTTGTTCGCTGCGTTAAACATTGCAACCGGCCAGGTGCTCTACGACACCCGCAAGAAGCACACCGCCAAGGACGTGGTGGCGTTTTTCAAGCTGATCGACCTGCATGTCCAAAAGGATCTCGAGATACATGTGATCTTGGACAATCTGTCCGCTCACAAGGCACCCGAGGTCACAGAGTGGCTGGCCCATCCCAACCGGGCCCGCTGGCACCTGCACTTCATTCCCACATCCAGCTCGTGGCTGAACCTGGTGGAGCGTTGGTTCAAGGAACTCACCGACCGGATGCTGCGCCGAGGGACCTACTCCAGCTTGGCCAACCTAATAGCCGCCGTGGAGCTATGGACCGAACACCGGAACGACAACCCCAAGCCGTTCATGTGGCACGCCGAAGCCGACAAGATCATCGAGAAAGTGCGCCGAGGACGAGCCAAACTCACCGAAGTTAAATCCGCGACGCAGCACTAGCTTCCGCCGATGGTGGTGTCTTCTGCTTCGGGGACCAGCCGTATACACAGACAACGGTGGCCCACGGGGAGCCGATCGTGGCAATCATTCGTTAGAAGTTCTATGAAATTGAACTAGCCGGTTGCCTCGCCCTCAATGCAATCCGCTGTGGCTGAAATCGAAGCCGCCCACCACTGCCACTGCGGCCACCACGCCAACTAATCGACACCACTAATCGACCCTGGCCATCATCCTCAAGACCAACTCAAGACTCAAATGGTGCCGCAGCCTGCGCCTTGGTTAACGTCACGATTATTCGAGTACCTCCGGCCGAGTTAGACGGAGACTCTGCTCTCACCGAACCCCCCATAGCCCTAACCAGTTGGGAAACGATAGCCAACCCAAGTCCCGAACCCTCGGAAGGTTTCGTTGCCGCCGTCCGGGAGACGAACAGAGGCTCGAATACGTGGGGAAGATCAGCGGAGGAAATACCTGGACCGTCGTCGGTCACAGTTAGCTGAGGAGAGTCGCCGTAAAACCCGGTTGAAACCTCGACCCGAGATGCAGCATACCTAAGGGCATTTTCTATGAGGTTGGCTGTGACTTGGGCCAGGCGGTCAGGGTCGGCATTGGCCCAGACGGGTCCAGGGGGAGCGGCGCACTCCAGCGATACATTGGCCTGAGCAGCTGACGGAAGGAAGCCCTCGACGCTCGACTTCGACGACAGCGCCAAATCAACGCTTTGCATCTGCAGCGAAAATTGACGAGCGTCGATAGTGGCCAGCGCAAGTAAGTCACTCACGAGGCGCTCAAGGCGCCGAGCTTCGGTAGCGATGACTGATGCCGCCTCCACCGAGTTGGGTGTAGCCCCGTCTTCTATCGCCTCGGCGAATCCGCGGATTGAGGTCAAAGGAGTTCGAAGGTCATGGGATACGAGTCGGAGGAACTGTCGGTCGGATCTTTTGGCTTGGTCGAGGTTGGCAGCCATCGTGTTAATCGATTCCGCAAGCCCTTCCATTTCGGGTACGGGATTGAGAGTTGGAGGCACGCGAGCCTCGAGGTCTCCTCCAGCAATTCGACTCGTAACTTCTCTTACCCTGGAAATCGACGCGGTGAAGCGCCGAGCTAGCCGATTGGCAACTAGGGCTGCCACTGCAAGGATGGCCAGAGCGGATATTGCCAGCCATCTTGCAGCACTTCCAAGGCCTCCCGGAGGTCTGCGGGTGAGCACGATAACAAGAATCACCGAACGCGGCTTGGCGGCGATCTCAATTGTGGCGGGAAAAGGGAACGCGGCGAATATAAGCGTGTCTGTTTGGCCGGATACGGTCTCGCCGAGTGCCAGTGACGCGGGCCGCAAGTCGGACAAGGTTAAGGTCCCAGGTAATATTGGTGGTTGTCTGGGGGCGAGAGGGTCATAGAGGCTGCCGATTGAGGGACGCAGTCCGAGGACCGCCGAGCCATCAAGGCGTAATGGCGAGTCTAAGGATGCGAGTAGAGCCCGAAGGGCGCGCGCGGGCTGAGCTCGGCCTGTGGTCTTGTTCTCTACGATTGTTGCGAGCCCCCTTGCTTCCCTGGCCAACTCGCTTCGGGTCTGAGCATCGTTAGCGTTCTGGGCAATCACGAGACTGACCAAGCCGGACAATACCAATGTGGCCAAGACCATCAAGACGATTGCGATGGTGATGTGTCGGCGCATATCAGTCCAACCGGTAGCCGATGCCCCAAACGGTCCCCAGTTGAAGCGCCGCCCCGAGCTTCTTGCGTAACTGGCCTATATGGACATCGACCGTTCGTTCGTCTCCATACCAACCTGTGCCCCAAACGCCATCGAGGAGCTGGCGACGCGAAAGGGCCAACCCCCGATTTTGAGCTAGGTAAGCCAAAAGGTCATATTCCCTAGCAGTCATCGGGACTACCTTCCCGAGCAGGCGGACCTCTCGGCGACCGTTATCCACTTCAATGTCTCCTATCCGGAGAATCTCAGCTTCGCCGAGATGCAATTCCGTGCCTCTCCGGAGTATCGCCCTTATTCGCACCGTAAGTTCCCTTGGCGAGAAGGGCTTGACCACGTAGTCGTCGGCACCCATCTCGAAACCGAGAACTCGGTCGATCTCATCGTCGCGCGCCGTGAGCATCATCACAGGCACGCTGGTTGACTTCCGAAGCCGTCGGCATACTTCCAACCCATCGATAGCTCCCGGCAAGCCAATATCCAACACAACCAGGCGTGGGCGCTCGGTTTCAATAGCAGCAAGCCCGGATTCACCGTCGCGCGCCTTGACCACCCGGTATCCTTCGCGGCCAAGGTATAGGCCGACCAAATCGGCGATGTTCTCATCGTCCTCCACAATGACGATGGTTCCCGGCTCTGAGCCCATGCTCGCTAAGTATGGCACCAGATCGCTGACTGGGTGGCAATTGTTTCCTCGACTGCGTAGTTACCTTGTCTTGCCGTATTGGATTGCCTCGCCTTCTGCCCTTTGCGAAACCGCTCTTAGCGAAGCCGTTGAGAACGGGTCGTGCAATGCCCTTACAAATTCATCACACATTCGTAAAGGTATCCCGACATTCAGTTGTCACTCTGAAGGTAATCGAGCTTGCTGGAGGACGAAATATGAGAATCGGATCGATCGCGATGGTATCGGCCGCAGCGGTGGCAGCTGTTGCTGTTCCTGTCCTGCACTTCACTGGCGCCGCAGCTTCGACAACGCCTGGCGCAACGGCCGCAGCTTCGACAACGCCTGGCGCAACGGCGGTGGGCGGTGGCACAGGGGATATAGCGGTATTGAACAAAGGCGGAAGCTCGGCAAAAGCCAGCCGCCTAATGAGGCTTGACCGTGTGGGATTCTTCCGCTCTTCGTGTGGGTATTCCCATACGGCTAACGATGACCCGATCCTGATGCCTGGGATGCCCGGCATGGCCATGGAACACGACTTCTTTTCTAATACAACCACCAACGCCGACTCCACAGCGAGTTCATTGTTGGCGGCGGGAACATCCTCGTGCCTAAGCCAAGAAGATACCGCCGCTTATTGGGCACCGACGCTATTTCAGAATGGCCAGCAAGTCACTCCCAAGCGGATGCTTGCCTATTATCAAATAGGCGTAGGAACTGAGGCGTCGCAAATACAGGCAATGCCTTTTGGCCTTGAGTTGATTGCCGGAAACGAGAAGGGAACCACGCCTCCCCCTCTAAACGTAATTTCGTGGAATTGCGGTACTCGTGCCGGAAAGCCGATTGTCCCCGCCACCGATGTTCCCCCTACGGCTTGCCCCAGTGGCTCCACTATCCATCTGGCCATCCACTTCCCTAATTGTTGGGACGGTGTGAACCTGAACGGTGCCACTCAGACGAATGCGGCGTACTCGGTTCGTGGGATGGGATGTCCTGCCGGGTACCCGGTTGCGATCCCCGCACTTACAATGCACATCAACTATCCGATCAGCTCCGGTGCCGGGATTCAGCTTTCAAGTGCACCTGGCACTACCGCTTCCGTCGACACTGCCCACGGCGACTTCATAAACGCTTGGAATGAGTCGTTTCTGACGAGCATGGTTGACGAGTGCATACATGGCAACCTGAGGTGTGGGACCATCGGGTCCGCAAATCAGCCGCTTTTCAATGTTTTGAATAAGCAAGTCAAGCGCCCGGCCAAGACCGCCCGAGTTGCCAAAATAGTCTGAGCGCCAACAAGGCTTCCGCAAGGGTGCCAACCGCTCCGGCTGGATAGACCGGCCGGAGCGGTTGGCGGTTAGCCTAATCGTCTGTTCGCTTAAGCCTTCCCGGACCGTTCTCGGTGAGAACATCCTGGCCAGCAACACGGCCGGCGTTTACCCTCTTCCAGCTCCTCTTGGGTACGCCGAATGCGCCTCGCTCGGGTTTCCACTTTTTTGGCGTCTTCCACCCAGCAGATGAACTCGTTTCGTGCCAATGGCGTTATATCATCCCAGGCGGCTAGTGCTTTCTCGTTGCCAACGAGCGCCTCCTGAAGGTCATCAGGGATTTCGTGCACAACGCCACTTGGGAATTGTCGGCGACCCATGACTTGAGATTAGCTAAGACGAAATCGCTTGACGAAGATTTCGGGCCGCCGGCGTAGAAACCGACGAGCTGATCCCCGGCATCTCCTCCCCATCCGTGCGGGCGGCATCTCCTCCCCATCCGTGGAAGTCGTATCTCTTCGTTATTCGTGCCGACTGTATCGCCTCACGATCTGTGAAAGTTGTAGCTCGCAAAAGACATAGCGAAGTCAACGTTCAAGGTTGATTCAGCAGTGATGTCTACAACGAGCACTTAAGCGATGAGTACATATGCGAGAACGAGGATGTTGCTCTCTCTTTCTCGGTAATCTCCCATCCTTCGCATCTTGATGCCAGCTCGGTGAAGAGCGCCGCAAGCTCGCGCCGAGCCAGGAACGCCCCTAGGCAGAAGTGAGGCCCTCCGCCGCCGAACGAGACGTGCCGGTTGGGGCTCCTGGTTACATTGAAGCTCCTCGGGTTGTCGAAAGCTTCCTCGTCGAAGTTGGCTGAGGTATACCAGATGACAACCTTCTCGCCTTCGCCGATTTGCCTGCCTCCGAGAGTCGTCTCTATTGCGGTAGTACGGCGGAAATAGCGAACCGGAGTCGTGAATCTCACCAGCTCCTCGATCGCGCGCGGAGCGATGTCTGGGTCCTTGCGAAGTAAGGAGAGTTGATCCGGCGACTCGGCGAAAGCGACCATGCCGTGTTCGATGGTATGCCTAGTCGTTTGAATACCGGCGGCGATGAGAAGAATAAAGAACGACGAAAGCTCGTACTGAGTGAGGCTCTCGCCGTCGACGTTGCCGTTGACCAGGGCCGAAATTACGTCGTCCTCCGGGTGGTCGCGCCTCTTGTCGGCCACTGCCTGAATCATCTTCATAAGGCTCTGAGCGGCTTGGAGAAATGCCCCGAAGTCGCGCGTAGTTGCGCTGGCGAATACTTCACCCGCCGAGACGATTTCGTCGTAGTGCTCCGGACCGAGACCAAGAATCCAAGAGATTGTCTCGGTAGGTAGCGGAGTTGCCAATTCCTTGTCGACGTCGAAGCTTCCCATTTCGAACACGGAGTCGACAAGCTCTTGCGCGCGCTTCGCAATCTTCTCTGAAAGTGAGTTCACCTGTCTTGGCGTGAATGCTTGGCTCACTATCCTGCGAAGTTTGTCGTGGCGTTCCCCATCGGTCGCCAGCATTGAGGACAGGAACTCCCCGAGTTCCGGCGGAACGTCCCCGATGCTCACCGTCGGAGCCGACCTGAATATCTCAGGGGTCGTACTTACATATGTGACGTCAGCATGGGTGACGGCGGCCCAATACCCACCCCGGTCGGGGTCATCTTGATAAGAGAGTGGCTGTTTCCTCAGCTCTTCAAAGGCGTCGTAGATCTCGTTGTTTGTTTTTGCCCAGAATGCGTCGTCAAAGAGGTCAAATCCGCCCACGGGCTAGAGCATATCCTGCCTGAATTGTCGTTGCTACCAGCGATCGAGTGGCCGCAGGGATTGTGTTTGCGGGAAATCTGTGGCGAGGGGCGATGCGGGGGCGAGTGGCTGTCGGCGGGGGCGAGGAGTGATGCGGGGGCGAGTGGCTGTCGGCGGGGAGGACCGAGTGCCTGGCGACCGGGGCTAGGAGCGATGCGGGGCTGGTCAGCTACTACCGCACCAACTCCACAAGGTTTAACCGGCGCTTAGCGCGTGACCCTCGTATCCGTTGATTACCTTCGCTTCACCGGCAATGTCCCTGTCCGACTTCCAACGCCGCACGTGGGGAAGGTCGTCATCCAGCCAGAAGATTTCCTCTTCCGTGACGACGAGAATCTCTTCGAACTTAGCTCCCACACCTTGGAAACCGATGTGCGGCTCGACCGCCCAAAGCCCGGTTACCGGAGCATGGTCAGAGTGCTTCGAGCCGCTCCACAAAGGCGACCAGCTCTCCTGCGCCGCGATCTTCGCAGTCCGGCCGAGAGCAAGAAGGCTCTTCAATCCGAATCTGGCAAGGCGAGGGTGAAGCTTCGAAGGAGGCAATTTCCAAAGCTGGTGCCCGATTACGTGAAATGGGTAGCGCTTGTGAACGTTGGTGTTTCCTTGAAGAACCAAGAGCGAGTCGATCTCTTGGTAAATCTCCTTAAACGGACGGCGCTCTTGTGCCAGAGAGAGGATCATGGTCCGATGCTCCTCAAGGTCAGACATCAACTTCTCGACGATCTCGTTCTTGCCGAGGCTTCCTGAATAACCGATGTCGGAACTGAAGTTGTCGACCACCGGCGCGCAGTCGAGGATGAACGGCATCCCTTCCTCCAAGGGTCGCGTCGTAGGGAAGAACTCAATCGGGAAGCGGAATCCCTTGAAAGAAGTTCGGTCACCAAACCACGCATAGGGAAGATGGAACCAGTCGTCGACTCCCCGGCTTACCAGCCACTTCTTCATCATCGAAACTGCTTGGCGCTCTGTGATTCCGGGACGGAGCTGCGCGGCAACCTCTTCGGCGCATCGGTAAGCAAGGGCTTGGACCGAGCGGAACTTGCCTTGCTCATATTCCGTTGGTGCCTGTCCGATCTGCAACTCGTTTACGGAACCGACCAATTGGGATAGATGAAGTCCCATGCATTCCTCCGGCGATATTTCCCGTCTGTCCGCCAACGAAGAAGATTACGCTTCAACAATGGAGACGGAGCGGGAGAACCTGCCCTATCTTGCCACTTGCGAAGGACCTAACGCCATAGGGATACGATCAGGACACCCGATGAGACCAGACCGAACATTCCTTGACGAGCTTGCCCGAGCGATGCAACCAGGGACGGAAGGGGTTCCCTACGACGTATGGGGTATGTATCGTAATCATTCGATCCGTACCCAGCTTGCCGAGCATCTCGCTCAGCCTTTCGCCGATTCGGGTATCAGCATGGTTATTGGAGCAGAGGCGCGAGGGTTCATGCTCGGAGTGATGGTGGCCCATGTCCTGGGAGCAGGATTCGTACCAGCGAGAAAGATTCCGGCACATCTTTTTGGGACGGTCTCGTCCACTGTTGCCGACCCCGACTGGCAGGGCAAGAACGTCCATTTCGGAATACAGGACCATGCAATAACAGAGGGTTCCCGGGTTCTTTTGGTTGACGACTGGTACACGACCGGCAACCAAGGCCGAGCCATTGCCTCCATCGTTAATTCCTTGGGTGGCGAGGTTGCGGGGGCTTCAGTAGTGGTTGAGGATAGCGATATCGGCGACCAGTGGAATCTCGGTCGGTTCAATGCATTGCTTCATTGGTCGGACGACGAAGGGACGTTCTTTCCGAGTCCATACTGCAAATGAACGGACCTAGCCGGCCATCTTCCCTACTGAGACAGGGTAAGGGTCGAGGCCCAAGCTAAGCGACATAGCCTTAGCTCCCGAGTGCTGCTCTTGTTTGGCGGGCAATTTGGAGGTCTTCGCGTGACTCGATGACGAAAATCCTTACCATTGACGCTGCCCCTGTTATCTCGGTATCTCCTAGAGCAGCAAGGTTGGCCGTCTCGTCGATCTCTATTCCCATGAACGCGAGGTTTTCGCAGGCCCGCGAGCGTACTTCAGGGGAGCCTTCGCCGACGCCTCCGGTAAAGACCAATAGGTCTGTACCTCCAAGCGATGCCGCCATGGAGGCTATAGCTGACTGCAACCTGTGGACGTACACTCCCAACGCCAAGTGAGCACGCCGGTCGCCTCCTGCCTCTGCCTCGATCACCTGGCGGGTGTCGCCGGAGCCGCTAAGGCCAAGCAGCCCGGACTCGTGTTCCAAACCTTGTGCGATGGCTTCAGGGCTGATCCCCTCCTGCTGAAGGAGCCAGAGCAACAACCCAGGGTCAACGCTTCCCGACCGGGTAGACATGACCAGGCCGTCCAGGGGAGTGAACCCCATTGTCGTGTCGATCGAGTTTCCGCCCTTGACGGCAGCCAATGAAGAACCTGCACCGAGATGACAGGTGATCACCCTTGCCGAAGACGGACTAAGGCCTGTCAATCTGAGAGCCTGGTCTGCCGCCCAGGAATGGGAAAGCCCGTGGAAGCCGAACTTACGAAGCGGCCAGCGTGACCGCCAGCTCTCTGGGAGAGCATACGTGTAGGAGATTTCAGGCATTGAAAGGTGAAATGCGGTGTCGAAGCAGGCCACTTCGGGTATTCCCGGCATTAGGTTTGAGGTGAGTGCCAGGCCCCTCAGCGAAGCCTGCTGATGAAGGGGAGCAAGGGCGGTAAGACCGACTATTTCTTTCCGTTTTTGTTCGTCGATCACAGCAGGGCCATTGAAGATTAAACCTCCGTGGACAACTCGGTGGCCGCAAGCGTCAATTCCCCAGGGGTTACCGTGAGAAGTTCCGTAACGTTCTTTTGGAAGGTTGCCGAGCCCGGACAGAAACTCCCGGACAGCCTCTTCGTCAGGTAGGACGGGGCATTCATCCTTGATGCTCAGCGGGAATGACTCCGATTGCACGAGGACGTCGCCATCCAAGACGGAGAGCTTCAGGGTGGAAGAGCCCGCGTTTACGACCAGCACCCGCATCTCGTATCTAGGTTCCCTTTTGCCCGATTTGGGCGAGCCT